>NZ_JBWLKM010000025.1:79723-119311 GCF_059026085.1 Streptomyces sp. a15
CTTCGACCCCACCGGGGCTGCGCCCCTTCGACCCCACCGGGGCTGCGCCCCTTCGACCCCACCGGGGCTGCGCCCCTGGCCCCCGCGCGGGGCTGTGCTCCTGGGCCCCGACGGGGATGCGTCCCCGGTACTCCCGCTGGGGCCGGCCCTTAGCCTCCGGCTGGTGCGCCCTTGGACGCTGGCTGGCGCTTCGCCCCCTGCACCCCACGGGGGGCTGCGCCCCTGCACCCCATGGGGGCTGCGCCCCTGCACCCCATGCGGGGCTGCGCCCCTGCACCCACGGCGGGCTCCGCCCCCTGCACCGCCCAGACAAAGCTCCGCCCCCGCACCCCGCTGGTGCTCCGCCCCAGATCCAAGCGCTCGGTCGTGCCAGCCGGGCTGGCCGGGGCCCTGTCGGCTGTGTCGGCAGGCGTGCGCGGCCGCCTGGGTGGCTTGGTGCGCCACACCCGGCTGACTTATGTCGAGTTTGTCTGATTAGCGCGTATCGTCGCCGCATGCCCACGCCATACGGATCCCGCGGCGGCATGGCGTTCGGTGTGGAGGAGCTGCGTGTGCTCCGCCGCGCTCTCGCCCTCGCCCTGCACCCCACGCCCGCCTCGGCCGAGGACGTCCAGGATTGCCTCCGCCTCTCCGAGTCCCTCGATGAGGCGATGCGTGAGGGCGCCCGGCTGCGCGCCTTCCTGGTGGCCGACCTCGCCCGGTACCGCGCCGCCCTGCCCGGCACCGCCGCCGGTTACCTCACCCTCCTGGAGGAAGCGCTGAGCGCCGGTTACCGTCCGGACCCCGACGACCTGGCCGGACTCCGGGCCCTGCGCGGCAACCCCGTCGCGGCCACCCTCCTCCACCGCTGCCAGACCCTGGCCGAGCAGGACGTACGGGCCCGTCTGGCGCGTCGCGGGGCTCGTGCCATGGTTCGGCCCACCCCGACGGTGCCTGCCTCTCGTACGCGCCTTCTGGCGCTCCCAGGAGGGCTCTCCGCGGCGCCTGGGGACCTCCCCGAGCGCAGGACCTCCGAACGGGAGGGCTTCGGAGGGCGGGCCGCCGAGGGTCGCGCCCAGGAGCTCGCCGGGCATCCGACCGTCGGGCTCGCCAAGGAGCCCGCCCCCGGTCCCGCCAAGAAGCCCGCGCAGAAGCCCGCCGAGCGTCCCGAGCGCCCTGAGCGGCCCGGCCCCAAGTCTCCGGCACCCGACGCTCCCAAGCCGGCGCGGCCCATTCCCACGCCCGGTGAGGTCTTTCCCCGGCGCAAGCCGGCCTCGCCGCCCGCCGACCCTCCGCGGCAGCTCGCCGTCGGCTGACGGCGCACGGCCCGTTTCGCCCCACCCCGGCCCGGTCGCCGTCCGGCGCGTGGCTACTCTGGACGTATGGACTATGTCTCCGCGCTCGTGCCCCCGGTCGTCATGGCCGTGTTCTTCATCGGTCTTATCCGGGTGATCGTGAAGACCCAGGGCGGGGCCAACAAGGCCAAGGAGGACGCGGCCGTGGATGCCGCCCTCGCGCGCGCGGAGGGGGCTCGTCAGGCCTCCGCCGCCGACAAGACCGAGGTCTGAGGCATGAGACTGGGCCGGAGAGCCCGCCGACCTTAGCGGCGTACGACTCGCGGATTTTTCGAGTCGTACGCCCTTTTTGTGCCGTTTGTCGGCGAAAGTGCTCGTCCGCCACGCGAATGTCGGGAACTCCCACTATTGTGCTGAGGTGTGCCTCGCCCATTGGGAGAACTCGAAGACGCGGTCATGACGCGGGTGTGGAAGTGGAACCGCCCGGTGACCGTTCGAGAAGTCCTGGAAGACCTTCAGCAGGAACGGTCCATCGCGTACACCACCGTGATGACCGTTTTGGACAATCTCCATCAGAAGGGCTGGGTGCGCCGTGAGGCGGAAGGCCGGGCCTATCGATATGAGGCGGTCTCCACCAGGGCCGCCTACGCCGCCGCCCTGATGAACGACGCCTGGTCGCAGAGTGACAACCCCGCGGCCGCTCTCGTCGCCTTCTTCGGGATGATGAGCGAGGAACAGCGCCACGCCCTGAGGGACGCCGTGCGGATGGTGCAGGGTCCGGAAACACCCGAAGCCGCTCCGCCCGCCCCAGCTCATACCGCCGAGGAGAACCCCGGCTCGGCGGCGGAGGGCGGCGGGCGATAGCGTCCGCACATGTCAGCAGAGAGCTCAGCGGGGAGTGCCTCCGCGGAGAGTCCCGAAGTCACCGCAAATGCCATCACCGTCCGACGGGCCCGCACCGGCGATGTCCCGGCCGTTCGACGACTCCTTGACGCGTACGTCCGCGGCGGCATCCTGCTCGACAAAGCGACGGTGACTCTTTACGAGGACATCCAGGAGTTCTGGGTCGCCGAACGGGACGACAACGCCGAGGTCGTCGGCTGTGGTGCCCTGCACGTGATGTGGGAAGACCTCGCGGAAGTCCGCACTCTCGCGGTGAAGCCGGGCCTGAAGGGCGCCGGTGTCGGCCATCAGTTGCTGGAGAAGTTGCTGCACACCGCGCGCTGGCTCGGTGTTCGCCGCGTTTTCTGTCTGACCTTCGAAGTGGACTTCTTCGGCAAGCACGGCTTCGTCGAGATCGGTGAGACACCCGTTGACACCGATGTCTACGCGGAGCTACTGCGTTCCTATGACGAAGGCGTGGCGGAGTTCCTCGGTCTCGAACGAGTGAAACCGAACACCTTGGGCAACAGCCGGATGCTTCTGCATCTGTGATCGCCCGGTGGCGACAAGGCGCGAAGGGACGACAAGCGTCCGCAAGCGAGGCCAATTCCGGCGCGACTCACCCTGCCCAGGTTCCCTATGTCCGAAACGCACATGTTTCCGGACTGGAGCGGGCCCAGCAGTCTCCGCCGGGGGTTTGTGTTTTTCGGGCAAAAGCGGTTTGCTTTCCGACGTACTGCAGTACTGCATATAACAGGGGACGGCGAAACGGCGGACGCCGCAGGCCCCCGGCCCTCAGTATTGGATGAAAGGAAATCCGGTGGCACAGAAGGTTCAGGTCCTTCTTGTCGATGACCTCGACGGCGGCGAGGCGGACGAGACCGTCACGTTCGCGTTGGACGGCAAGACGTACGAGATCGATCTCACGACCGCCAATGCGGACAAGCTGCGCGGCCTTCTCGAGCCTTACGTGAAGGGCGGTCGTCGTACCGGAGGCCGTACTTCGGGTGGCCGCGGAAAGGCGCGTGCCGCTTCCGGTGGCAGCCAGGACACCGCGCAGATCCGCGCGTGGGCCAAGGAGAACGGCTACGACGTCAATGACCGCGGCCGTGTTCCCGCGATCATTCGCGAGGCATACGAGAAGGCCAACGGCTGATCACGGTCACGGCACTTACGGGCAGGTGCGCTGCCGCGCGCAGGCGCGTCGCAGCCGCAGGCGGTGGCACTGCGTTGCCACCGTGGCCACAACTCGTACGAGATCGGGGGCGCCCCCACCGCCCCCCACGGCCGACAGCGTCGGCAGCGAGGCCTCGGCCTCGCACCCGGGCACGGGGGGTCGCAGCCATACGGCGGCCCCCTGCTCGGTTCCCGAGCAGCCCAGGCCTGGTGGTGGCGGACCCACTCCGACCCGGCCCGGCTCCGGGGGTGGTGGCGGTGGCGCGTCCATGACGCCGCCCTCGCCGATCGCCGTGAGGTCGAGCGTCAGCGCTCCCCACTCCAGCCAGTCCAGGACTCCCGGCACTTCCTCCGCGCTGCCCGGCGCGATCAGCAGCCGCATCCGGTCACCCCGCAGGGCCACCGGAGAGCCCGGCGCGAGGTGCCTCAGCGCCGATCGGCCCGCCTCGGCCGGCACGTCCAGGACGTCGAAGCGCGGGCCCACGCACAGCCGTACCGGAGATTCGGGGCTTTTCGCGCTCGCGGGCACCGTCGGCCAGCCCAGTTCGTTCTCGTACCACCGGCGGACCTGATCGCTCGGATCGAGCGGCCGTCGGGGGCGAGGGACCGTGGTGATTTCGATGGGGACCGGGGGGAGGGTGCCAACCATGCCAAGTGCAACCGTCAGAAGAGCCCCCGAGTTACGCTGGGTGTGCTATCGAATGCGCAGAGTATCGAAAGAGGGGGCGTCGGGGGTGCGGGGAGGCACAAGGTTGTTCGCCCATAGCGGAGGGATCCGGGGCGCGCGGCATGGAGTGTCCGTCGCAGCGGGTAAGACATCCCTAGTGGGAGGGGGCGACACGCAGGACAGGCCGTCTCACGTTCGCCATCGGCGTACTGGGGAAGGGGGTAAGTGCTTGGCCTGCGGGAACATCGTCTCGCACCATCAGGTTGGAGCAGATGTCGGCGTTCGGGGTCAGGAGGCCAAGGACGGTGTCGGCAGTTGGAATGAGCGGTCCCCGCTTGCGGGACTAAGCTGCGGAAGGACAGGGAGGGGAAGTTCCCCCCACTGCCTGACCGCTCTGAGGAGCGATTAACGATGTTCGAGAGGTTCACCGACCGCGCGCGGCGGGTTGTCGTCCTGGCTCAGGAAGAAGCCCGGATGCTCAACCACAACTACATCGGCACCGAGCACATCCTCCTGGGCCTGATCCACGAGGGTGAGGGTGTCGCCGCCAAGGCCCTTGAGAGCCTCGGGATTTCGCTCGAGGCGGTCCGCCAGCAGGTGGAGGAGATCATCGGCCAGGGCCAGCAGGCCCCGTCCGGGCACATCCCCTTCACCCCCCGTGCCAAGAAGGTCCTGGAGCTGTCGCTCCGCGAGGCCCTTCAGCTGGGTCACAACTACATCGGCACGGAGCACATCCTGCTCGGCCTGATCCGTGAGGGCGAGGGCGTCGCCGCCCAGGTCCTGGTCAAGCTGGGCGCAGATCTCAACCGGGTGCGGCAGCAGGTCATCCAGCTGCTCTCCGGCTACCAGGGCAAGGAGACCGCCACCGCCGGCGGGCCTGCCGAGGGCACCCCCTCGACGTCCCTGGTCCTCGACCAGTTCGGCCGGAACCTCACCCAGGCCGCTCGTGAGTCCAAGCTCGACCCGGTCATCGGGCGCGAGAAGGAGATCGAGCGGGTCATGCAGGTGCTGTCCCGCCGTACGAAGAACAACCCGGTCCTGATCGGTGAGCCCGGCGTCGGCAAGACCGCCGTCGTCGAGGGCCTCGCCCAGGCCATCGTCAAGGGCGAGGTGCCCGAGACCCTCAAGGACAAGCACCTCTACACCCTGGACCTCGGCGCGCTGGTCGCCGGCTCCCGCTACCGCGGTGACTTCGAGGAGCGCCTGAAGAAGGTCCTCAAGGAGATCCGCACCCGCGGCGACATCATCCTGTTCATCGACGAGCTGCACACGCTGGTCGGTGCGGGTGCCGCCGAGGGCGCCATCGACGCCGCTTCGATCCTGAAGCCGATGCTGGCCCGCGGTGAGCTGCAGACCATCGGTGCGACCACGCTGGACGAGTACCGCAAGCACCTGGAGAAGGACGCGGCCCTCGAGCGCCGCTTCCAGCCCATCCAGGTCGCGGAGCCGTCCCTGCCGCACACGATCGAGATCCTCAAGGGTCTGCGTGACCGGTACGAGGCCCACCACCGCGTCTCCATCACGGACGAGGCGCTGGTCCAGGCCGCCACGCTGGCCGACCGGTACATCTCGGACCGCTTCCTCCCGGACAAGGCGATCGACCTGATCGACGAGGCCGGTTCCCGGATGCGCATCCGCCGGATGACCGCGCCGCCGGACCTGCGCGAGTTCGACGAGAAGATCGCCGGCGTCCGCCGCGACAAGGAGTCCGCGATCGACTCGCAGGACTTCGAGAAGGCCGCCTCTCTCCGCGACAAGGAGAAGCAGCTCCTCGCCGCGAAGGCCAAGCGCGAGAAGGAGTGGAAGGCCGGCGACATGGACGTCGTCGCGGAGGTCGACGGCGAGCTGATCGCCGAGGTCCTCGCGACTGCCACCGGCATCCCGGTCTTCAAGCTGACCGAGGAGGAGTCCTCGCGTCTGCTGCGCATGGAGGACGAGCTCCACAAGCGGGTCATCGGCCAGGTCGACGCCGTCAAGGCACTGTCCAAGGCGATCCGTCGTACGCGTGCCGGTCTGAAGGACCCGAAGCGTCCCGGTGGTTCGTTCATCTTCGCCGGCCCGTCCGGTGTCGGTAAGACCGAGCTGTCCAAGGCGCTCGCCGAGTTCCTCTTCGGTGACGAGGACGCGCTGATCTCCCTCGACATGTCGGAGTTCAGCGAGAAGCACACGGTGTCGCGTCTGTTCGGTTCGCCCCCCGGATACGTGGGCTACGAAGAGGGCGGCCAGCTGACCGAGAAGGTCCGCCGCAAGCCGTTCTCCGTCGTCCTCTTCGACGAGGTCGAGAAGGCCCACCCGGACATCTTCAACTCGCTGCTGCAGATCCTGGAGGACGGTCGCCTGACCGACTCCCAGGGCCGGGTCGTGGACTTCAAGAACACGGTCATCATCATGACGACCAACCTCGGCACCCGGGACATCTCCAAGGGCTTCAACCTGGGCTTCGCGGCCTCGGGCGACAAGAAGACCAACTACGAGCGCATGAAGAACAAGGTCTCGGATGAGCTCAAGCAGCACTTCCGGCCCGAGTTCCTCAACCGCGTCGACGACGTGGTCGTCTTCCCGCAGCTGACCCAGGCCGACATCCTGCGGATCGTCGACCTCATGGTCGGCAAGGTGGACGAGCGCCTGAAGGACCGGGACATGGGCATCGAGCTCTCCCAGTCCGCCAAGGAGCTGCTGTCCACGAAGGGTTACGACCCCGTGCTGGGTGCGCGTCCGCTGCGTCGCACCATCCAGCGCGAGATCGAGGACTCGCTGTCGGAGAAGATCCTCTTCGGCGAGCTGCGCCCCGGTCACATCGTGGTCGTGGACACGGAGGGCGAGGGCGAGACCAAGACCTTCACCTTCCGGGGTGAGGAGAAGTCGGCACTGCCGGACGTTCCGCCGATCGAGCAGGCGGCCGGTGGGGCTGGACCGAACCTGAGCAAGGACGCGTAAGCCTCACGTCCTCAGAGGCAAGCAGAAGGGGCCGGTGCTTTCGAGCACCGGCCCCTTCCGTGTGTTCGCGGGGCATGCGTTCGTTCAGATGTCAGGAGAGCTGGCCGTCGTAGTCCGGCAGCTTGTACGTCTTCTCGGCGTGGCCGCCCGAGAGGTCGGTGGCGCTGTTCCCGATGTTCGCGATGATCGTGTAGCCCTTGGACTCGATGTCGACCCGCTGGGCGGTCTTGTAGGCGCCTACGTCCTTGAAGAGGTCGACGAGGCTGCGGACGTAGAGACCGGAGACCTCGTAGCCGACGTGCTTCAGGTTGTAGTCGGTCACCGAGTAGATGATCCCGGGCCGTGCCGTCACGAAGAACAGGGCGACGCTGTGCTCCTGGGCGTACTCGGCGACGTCCAGGACCGGCTGGTTGGCCGGCTGGGGGTAGCTGAAGCCGAAGTCGGTCTCCAGCGTGGTGTTGTCGATATCGAAGACGATGGCCTGCTTCTCGCCCGGCCTGGTGTTCGCTATGCGCTGCTTCAGGTAGGGCAGGGCCTGGTCCATCAGGGCCTGGCAGTCCTGCTGCCAGGTCGCGTAGTCGACGTCCTCGGCAGCGGTGGCCGTGGCGGTCGTGGAGGTGCTGGTGGTCGTCGTCGCGGCCTCGGCGGGGACGGCCAGCGCCACGAGGGCGGCGGCGGAGACGGCGGTGACGGCTGCGCGGCGCGCCCAGGGGCGTCGTCGTGTCATGGGGGGTTCCTCTCACGTCCGGACGTTCTGCAGTTGTCGGGTGCATGCTCGTTGGTGAGGGTGGCGCGAGGGGAACCGTAGGGTTACTGGACGGTAAGTGGCCAGAGATGCACGTCACATGACGCGGTAATTCAAAGATCGAGGATCTCGCGGCCCGGTGACATGCCGCACAGGCGTTTTGTCCGTTACTACGCGGAATAGTGGACGTCACCCGATGGATGAAAGGGAACAAAAGGGGATTTTCGGCCCGGAACTCCCGTACGGGATTTGCCATCCCGGGGGGATTCGAGCTGAATGGGAGCTCTGTCAAGAAGCGGGAAGCTTTGTGGTCACGTACTAGCTTTCGTCGTAGATCACCGGTTTGGGAGTGTGTGGGGGTTCGGGTTACCAAGGGATGCCCCATCCGGCGAATGCCTGTTGCGCCGGGTGGTTTCTCTGTCCCCGTCCCCATGAGGTTTTCGATGTCCCAGCGCGTCTCGCCCCGTTCTTCCCGTATGTCCGCCCTCCGCACCCGTGCGGCCGTGCTGGCCACCGGCCTGGGAGTGTCGGTCGTACTGGGGGCCGGGGTCGCGGCAGCCGCCGACACCGGCGCGGCCACGGTCGCCGCCGCCCAGACCACCGCCAAGACCGCCGCGGCCAAGAAGGCCGCCTCCTGGGTCGACCCGGTGCAGAAGTACACGTTGTCCGCGAGCTTCGCCCAGGCCGGCGGCATGTGGCAGTCCACCCACAGCGGGCAGGACTTCGCCGTCGCGAGCGGCACCAAGGTCCTCGCCACGCACGGCGGCACCGTCGTCAAGGCCGGCGGCAACGGCGCCGGTGACGGTCCCGCGTACGGCAACGCCGTCGTCATCAAGCACGGCAACGGGACGTACTCCCAGTACGCCCACCTGTCCCGGATCGACGTGAACGTCGGCCAGGTCGTCAAGACCGGTCAGCGCATCGCCCTGTCCGGCAACACCGGCAACTCCAGCGGTCCGCACCTGCACTTCGAGATCCGTACGACCGCGAACTACGGCACGGCCATCGACCCGGTCGCCTTCCTGCGCTCCAAGGGCGTTAAGGTCTGAGACCTCGCGGCGGAGCTCTGACGGAGTTCCGGCGGAGTCCTAAGACCTCGTGGAGGAACCGCCGGTGCCTCGGTGGGCCTGTGTCACCAGGTCCGTCGCGACCTCCAGGACCGCCTGGCGCTTGGCCTCGGGGTCGCCCTCGAGGTCCTGGAGGACGAACATCCCGGCATGCATGGTGAACATCGCGCTGACACAGCGGACCTGGTCGACCAGGTCCGCTGTCGGGTCGATGAGGATGTCCCGGATGCCGAGCATGCGGTGCTTGAAGGTCTCGCCGATGCGCAGTTCGCGTACGGTCGCCTGGTTCTCCTGCATGAAGCGGTACAGGGGCGCGGCGGCGACCAGGGCCTCGCTGTAGCGCCGTACGATCTCCTGCTTCGTCTCCAGGGTGTGCGGCTGGCCCTTGCCCCACTCGATGAGGTCCTCGATGGGCTTCGCCAGGTCGTCGAAGATGCTGACGAGGATCTCTTCCTTGGTCTTGAAGTGGTAGTAGAGCGCCGCCTTTGTGACATCCAGACGCTCGGCGATCTCGCGCAGCGAGGTCTTCTCGTAGCCCTGCTCGGCGAAGAGTTCGAGGGCGATGTCCTGGATGCGCTGGCGGGTGTTCCCGCGGCGCCGTTGCCTGGTGCCGTCCATGGTGTCGCCCATCGTCGCACTCCTCGCACTTTCCCAAGAACTTACTTGACGACCGGCTAATTGCGGGTCTACTTTCCCGGAGTGTAGTCAACTAGCCGGGCGGCAAGTAAGTAGTCCGCCGGGGGCAATACCCAGGGGAGTGGGAAAGACGATGGCGGACGCGCAGGCGGTTGAGGCAGAGCCTGAGAAGCAACCCAGGAGCGTGCGGGTCGTCCTGCTCGCGCTCATGATCACGATGATGCTCGCGATGCTCGACAACATGATCATCGGCACGGCGATGCCGACGATCGTGGGCGAGCTCGGCGGGCTCGAACACCTTTCGTGGGTCGTGACCGCGTACACCCTCGCGACCGCCGCCTCCACCCCCCTGTGGGGCAAGCTCGGCGACATGTACGGGCGCAAGGGCGTCTTCATGAGCTCGATCGTGCTCTTCCTGATCGGGTCCGCGCTCAGCGGCATGGCCCAGGACATGGGTCAGCTCATCGGCTTCCGAGCCGTCCAGGGTCTCGGCGCCGGCGGTCTGATGGTCGGCGTCATGGCGATCATCGGCGACCTGATACCGCCCCGCGAGCGCGGCAAGTACCAGGGCATGATGGCCGGCGTCATGGCGCTCGCGATGATCGGCGGTCCGCTCGTCGGCGGCACCATCACCGACCACTGGGGCTGGCGCTGGTCCTTCTACATCAACCTGCCGCTCGGTGTGGTCGCGCTCGCCGCGATCAGCGTCGTCCTGCACCTGCCGAAGAAGCGGGCACAGGCGCGGATCGACTACCTGGGCGCCGCGCTGCTGACCGTCGGCATCACCGCCATCGTGCTCGTCACGACCTGGGGCGGCACGCAGTACGCCTGGACGTCCGCGCGGATCATGGAGCTCATCGGGATCGGCGTCGCCGCGCTCATCGGGTTCGTGTTCTGGCAGACCAAGGCCGCCGAGCCGGTCGTGCCGCTGCACATCTTCCGCAGCCTCAACTTCACCCTGATGGCGATCATCGGCTTCATCACCGGCTTCGTGATGTTCGGCGCGACCCTCTTCCTGCCGCTGTACCAGCAGTCGGTGCAGGGTGCCTCCGCGACCAACTCCGGGCTGCTGCTCCTGCCGATGCTCGGCGCGATGCTGGTCACCTCGATGGTCGCGGGGCGGGTCACCACGAACACCGGCCGGTACAAGGTCTTCCCGGTCGTCGGCAGCGTCCTGATGGTCGTCGGGCTGTACCTGCTGTCCCTGATGGACACGGACACCTCGCGATTCACGTCCGGTGTGTACATGGCCGTCGTCGGTCTCGGCATGGGCTGTCTCATGCAGATCACCATGCTGGTCGCGCAGAACAGCGTGGAGTTGAAGGACATGGGCGTCGCGTCCTCGTCCTCGACGCTCTTCCGTACGCTCGGCTCCTCGTTCGGCGTCGCGATCATGGGCGCGCTGTTCAACAACCGCGTGCAGGAGGTCATGTCCGAGCGGGCCGGTGCGCTGGGCTCCAAGGTGACCGAGCAGTCCGCGCAGCTGGACGCGGCGAGTCTGGCGAAGCTGCCGGACGCCGCGCGTGAGGCGTACCAGCACGCGGTGTCGGCCGGCACGCACTCGGCGTTCCTGCTGGGGGCCGCGGTGGCGGTGGTCGCGATGGTGGCGGCGTGGTTCGTGAAGGAGGTTCCGCTGAAGGGGGCGGGACCGAAGGAGGCAGAGGACAAGGAGGACGCCACGGCGGCGCAGGCGCCGATGGCCGAGTCCGTCTGACCCCACGCGCGCCGAGCGCGCCGAAGGCCCCCCGGGCGGTGTCCGCACCCGGGGGGCCTTCGTCCTGCCCGGGCACGACGCCGAGTCGTTGTCAGACCGGCGTGTCACCATCGGTCGCATGGACAAGTTGCGGCAGGTGCGGCTGGCCAAGGACGCCATGGACCGGGACTGGGCGGACCCGGAGCTCGACCTGGACGCGGTGGCCGCGCACGCCGGGTACTCGCGCTACCACTTCATACGCGCCTTCAAGGAGGCGTACGGCGAGACGCCCGGCCAGTACCTCACGCACCGCCGCATCGACCGCGCCGAGGACCTGCTGCGCACCGCCAACCTGACGGTGACGGAGATCTGCCACCTCGTCGGCTTCAGCAGCCTCGGCACGTTCTCGGCCCGCTTCAAGGCCTGGACCGGGCTGACCCCCACCGAGTACCGCACAAAGCACGTGGGCCGCGGGGCTGCCCTCATTCCGGGCTGCTACGCCATGCTCTGGGTCGGAGGCTTCAGATCCGCCCCCGGCAGGGCAGAGCGCAATTCTGGAGAAGCGGACTGAGGGCGCCGGTGCCTACGGTGACGGGGCAAAGCACCGACGCGGGCAATGAGGAGCACATCATGATCAAGGGTCTCGCCATCTCGACCGTCTGGGTCCTCGACCAGGACCGGGCCAAGGGGGCACTCGGCGCGGGCGTGCTGACCACTGACGACATCCACGGCGACTACCGGAAGCTCAAGGACCGCGGCGTGGAGTTCCTGCAGGAGCCGCAGGAGCGCCCCTACGGCACGGAGGCCCTCTTCCGGGACGACTCCGGCAACTGGTTCTCCTTCACCCAGCCCCGTGAGGGCGGCCTCGACACTGCCAAGGACTGGTCGTGCTAGCTCACTTCCCCGAAGTCTTCCCCGAAGCCTTCCCCGGTGCCGGCATCATCGGATAGCTCCCGGTGGCCGTCGGCGCGTGCTCCGGCAGCCACAGCACCGCCACCGCGCCCTCCGCCGGGACCTTCTCCGATGCGGTCGCCAACCGTACGTTGCGGAAGGTCAGCCGGGCGCCGAGCACCCTGGCCTGCCCGGCCGCGATGGTCAGGCCCAGGCCGTGGCCGTGACCGGCCCGGTCGGTGCTGCCGGTGCGGAAGCGGCTAGGTCCCTCGGCGAGGAGGTTCTCGGGGAAGCCGGGGCCGTGGTCGCGGACCCGGATGACCCGGCCTTCTACGGTGACCTCTATCGGCGGTTTGCCGTGCCGGGCGGCGTTGGCGAGCAGATTGAACAGCACGCGCTCCAGGCGCCGCGGATCGGTCGTCACCTCGGACTCGTGCACCACGCGGACCTCGATGGCCGGGTCCTTCGCCGCCACCCGCCGGCTGACGAACTCGCCCAGCATGATGTCCTGCAGCTCGGCCCGCTCGGAGGCGCCGTCGAGGCGGGCCACCTCCAGCACGTCCTCGACGAGCGTGCGCATGGCCTTCGCCCGGTCGAGGACCAGTTCCGTCGGCCGGCCCGGCGGCAGCAGTTCGGCGGCCGTCAGCAGTCCGGTCACCGGCGTGCGCAGCTCGTGCGCGATGTCGGCGGTGACCCGGCGCTCCGCCTCCAGTCGCTGCTGCAACGCGTCCGCCATCGCGTCCACCGCGCTCGCCAGGTCGTCGGTCTCGTCCCGCACGACCCCGCCGATGGCGTCCCGCACCCGCACATTGGACTCGCCTCCCGCGACCTGGTTCGCCGCGGCCGCCGCCTTGCGCAGCCGGCGCGACAGCTGTCCGCCGATGAGCACCCCGAGCGCGCTGCCGCCGAGGACGACCGCGATGGAGCCGATCACCAGGGCCTGGTCGAGGTCGTTGAGGATGTCCGTGCTGCGGTCGGTGAACCCGGTGTGCAGCGACAGCACATGCCCGCCCTTGACCGGCACGGCGGCCCAGATGTCCGGCACGCCGTCCGGCCGGTCGGAGACGTAGGTGGCCCGGCGCCCCTGCTCGACCTTCGTCCGCAGCGCCGTCGGCAGGTCCGGGTCGTCGATCTTGATATTGGGGAAGTTCGGCCGCTGGGCCACCTCGTAGTTGCGCTGTGCGATCTGGACGCGCTCGTCGGCGAGGTCGCGCGCGTTGTCCAGCATCGAGACCCGGGCCGCGTTGTGCACGACGAGGCTGAGCGTGATCGCCACCAGCGCGCCGACCAGGGCGATGGCCGCGCTCAGCTTCCATCTCAGTCCCGTACGAATGCCCGGAATCATGCGCACGCCCGAGACCGTGCGCTTGCCCGGAATCATGTGCTTACCCGGGATCGTGCGCATGCCCGGAATCGTGCTGCTCGGGCGCCGAAGGTTCCCCCGCATACCCCTGATCCCCTGCTCAGGCCTTCAACTTGTAGCCGAAGCCGCGGACCGTCTCGATCCGGTCCTGGCCGATCTTCGTACGCAGCCGCTGCACGTGGACGTCGACGACCCGCGTGTCACCGCCCCAGCCGTAGTCCCACACCCGCTCGAGAAGCTTGTCCCGTGAGAGCACGGTGCCCGGCGCGGAGGAGAACTCGAGGAGGAGGCGCATCTCGGTGGGCGTGAGCGCCACCGTCTCGCCGGCCCGGCGCACCTCCATGCCCTCGGTGTCGATCTCCAGTTCGCCGAAGGTCAGCAGTCCGCCGCCGGCCGCCGGGGCGGCGGAGTCGTCCGTACGGTCGCCGCCGCTCGCGTGTCCGAAGCGGCGCAGTACCGCGCGGATCCGGGCCACCAGCACCGCGCCGTCGAAGGGCTTGGTCACGTAGTCGTCGGCGCCCGCCTCCAGACCCAGCACGACGTCGATCGAGTCGGCGCGCGCGGACAGCATGATCACCGGGACGGTCGACTCGTCACGGATCCGGCGGCACAGCGAGACCCCGTCGAGGCCCGGCACCATGACGTCCAGCAGGGCGATGTCGGGTCGGTCCGCGCGGAACGCCTCCAGGCCCGACAGCCCGTCGGGCATGGCGGTGACCGCGAAGCCGTCCCGCTCCAGGGCGAGCTGGGTGGCCTCGCGGATGACGTCGTCGTCCTCGACGAACAGAACGTGGGTCTGGTCTGCCATCCCGTTGCTCTCTGCTCTCAGTCCTTGTGCCGTGACTTGTGCCGTGACTTGTGTCGTGGCTTGTGTCGTATCGCTGTGCCGTGTCGCTGTGCCGTGTGTCCGTGCAGTGTCGCTACCAGGTCATCGGTTCAGCCACCCCGATCGGTTCACACGTCCTCGACGGGCGGGCGGGTCAGCTGCCCGGAACCGGTGTGGAATCGCCGCCCACGGCGTTGCTGTACTCCGTACGGGTCGTGTACTTCCGGACGAAGCGGTCCGTGGTCCAGACGTACGTGCTGACCTCCTCGCCGGACGGACTCGACACCGGGTCGCCCTTGGCGTACACCTGCCGGGTCACCACCAGGGCACCGCGGTCGATCTCCGCGTAGAGCGGGGGCTCCTCGGCCTTGAAGACATTCTGGTAGTAGCCGCCCTCGTCGCGATACGCGTATGAGCCGATTCCGACCATGTCACCGCAGGTCAGAACGTTGACGACGACGTCGTCGGACGAACCTCCGGTCAGGTCGCCGTACGACACGTCCACGGGGTAGTCGTCGCCCGCGCACGGCTTCAGCTGGCGCTTGACGTCCGCGGAGACCTCCGGATCGTCCTTGACGAGTTGCACCGCGTCCACGCGCCCGGCCGTCGCGGAGGAGGCGGGTGAGGGCGAGGAGGCCGCGCCCGCCACCGAGTCGGTGCGGGCCGGGCCCTCGTCACGGGCGCCGGTGCCGCCGGTACCGCAGGCGGACACGAAAAGGCTGAGGGCGGCGAGCACGGCCGCTGCCGTGATCGCCGCCTGAAAGGTCCCCCGCGCCGGTGCCACGGGCTCGGGCCGGAGGGGGCCACCGCTGTCGGGACCCCCACTCGCCGTGCGCCCGATGCCACCGGCATGCGTGCCTAGGCCGCGCAACGCTCCCGCTCCTCACGCTCCAGCACGCGTTCGGCGCGCTCTTCGTTGTCCCTGCTCTCCAGCTCCTCGCGGAGCCGGGCGAGCGCCCGGTGCAGCGTGCTCTTGACCGTTCCGGCCGACATGCCGAGGGCGGCGGCCGTCTCCTCCGTGGACATCTGCTCCCAGTGTCGCAGCACGACGACGCTGCGCTGCTTGGGGGCCAGCACCTTCATGACGTCCATCAGCAGGGCGCGGTCCGCGTGCTGCTCGGTGGCGTCGTCGACCGAGGCGTCCGGGAGCTGCTCGGTCGGCACCTCCTCCAGCTTGCGGGCCCGCCACCACTCGGTACGCGTGTTGATCATCACCCGGCGCAGGTAGGCGTCGGCGAGCCGCTTGTCCGCTATGCCGTCCCAGCGGCCGTACGTCCGCACGAGCGCCGTCTGGAGCAGGTCCTGTGCGTCGACAGGGTCCGGGACCAGCCGGCGGGCGCTGCGCAGCAGCGCGTCCTGCCGGGTGCGTACGTACTCCTCGAACTCGAGCACCTCGCCCTGCGCCATGGTGACCGCCTCCCGCTCCCCGTTCCCGGCCGGCCTGTTCGCCGTCGGATTCATTGCCTGTGGTGCCTGTCGGGCACGGAAATGAAGTTACGGAGGCGTTGTCACGGGGCTGTCCGAAGCAGCCTGCGGCTAGCGCTCGGCTGTCCGTCGGTTGTGTAACAGCAGTGGGGGCAGGGCCGGTTGTTGCACCGGTAGGTGGCGGTGTGCGGTGATTTGTCCTCGCCGTCAGGTCAACGGCAGCCGATACAAACCACCCGGGAGTGGCTCCACCAGACCGTCGGCGACCAGACCGTCCAGCGCCCGGGCGCGCTGCACCGGCTCGTGCCACATCCGGTCGAGCGCCGCCTGCGGGACGGGAGCGTGCGCCTCCCGCAGCACGGCCAGCAGCCTGCCGCGCACCTGGCGGTCGGTACCGGCGTACGTCTGTCCGCGGCGCGGCGGACCGTCGTGCTCCGGCTTTCCGGCGAGCCGCCAGGCGCACTGCGCGGCGATCGGGCAACGCTGGCAGGTCTCGTTCTTGGCCGTGCACACCAGTGCGCCGAGCTCCATGGACGCGGCGGCCCAGCGGGCGGCGATCCCCTCGTCCTCGGGCAGCAGCGCGCGGGCCAGCTTGCGTTCGGCGGCGGTGGTGGCGTTCGGCGGGTACTGCACACCGGTGACGGCCCGCGCGAAGACCCGGCGGACATTGGTGTCCAGGACCGCGTGCCGCTGCCCGTACGCGAAGGAGGCGACGGCCGCGGCCGTGTACTCCCCGATGCCGGGTAGCGCGAGCAGCTGCGCGTGGTCCGTCGGTACGTCGCCGCCGTGCCGTTCCGTTATGGCGGCGGCGGCTCCGTGCAGCCGCAGGGCGCGGCGCGGATAGCCGAGCCGGCCCCAGGCGCGCACGGCCTCGCCGGGGGCGTCCGCGGCCAGGTCGGCGGGGCGCGGCCAGCGGGCCAGCCACTGCTCGTAGACGGGCAGGACGCGGTTCACCGGCGTCTGCTGCAGCATGAACTCGCTGATCATCACGCCCCAGGGGCCGGCCTCGGGCCGCCGCCAGGGCAGGTCGCGGGCGTGCTCGTCGAACCAGTCGATGACGGGGGCGTGGAGCGGCTCGCCGAGGGCGTCGCCGACGGGGCTGCTCATGGGGTGCGGGGACTTCGTGGACACAGTCATGGCCTACCGATCCTGCCATGCGAGGGCGGTTCCCCGGGCGTACCGCCACCCCTGCGAGCTACCGGACCTGACGATCAACAGCAGTGCCGCCCCTACGACCGCTTGTAGCGTCGGCCGGATGGAACGTCCTCGTGTCCGGCGGGCCTGCCTCCCGTGGGCGGCCCTCGCGCTGCCCTCGCTCACCGTGGACGCGATCGGCCTGAACGAACCGCGTGCCCTCTGGCCGCAGATCGCCGGCCTGGTGGTGCTCGCCGCGGCGGTCGCGTCCGCCCGCCGGCACCCTGTGGCGGCCTTCGGGCTGCGGCCGTACTGGGGAAGACGCAGCCGAACAGGAGCGTGCCCGTCAGGACACCCACTGCGCCGCCGGGTCGACGCCGACGAGCGCGACCTTCGCGGTGCCGGCGCAGCCGACCGCGGCGAAGAGCACGGCCGCAGGGAGCACCCGGTCCGCGCGCAGGCCGAGCAGCAGGGCGAGGACGCCGAGGGCCGGGCCGTAGGCGACGGTGAACAGGGCGGGGGCGGCGGCCAGGCCCGGGCCGACTGGACGCGTGCCGCCTGCCTCGAGGAGGAGCAGCGCATCGCCGAGGAGCGGGCGCGGCTGCGCCAACGGGCCCGCATCGCCCAGGACATGCACGACTCGCTCGGCCACGAGCTGAGCCTGATCGCCCTGCGGGCGGGCGCCGTCCAGGTCGCCGCCGACCTCCCCGAACAGCACCGGGCCGCCGTGGCCGACCTGCGCGCGGCCGCCGCCGACGCCACGGACCGGCTGCCCCGCATCATCGGCGTCCTGCGTGAGGGCGACGAGCCGGTGCCGCCGGCCCCGGCGGGCGAGAGCGTCGAGCAACTCGTGGCCCGCGCGGCCGAGTCGGGGCTGCCGGTGCGTGGGAACCGACGGGAGCCGGTACGGCCGTACAGCCGGGCTCGGTCGCCGAACGCACCTTGCACCGGGTGGTGCGAGAGGCGCTGACCAACGCGGCCCGGCACGCGCCGGGCGCGCCGGTGACCGTCGTGGCGGCGGGGGAGGCGGGTGGCACGACCGTCACCATCAGCCGTGGCCAGAGGTGCAAGGGCCGCGATCGCGAACGTGCGGGTGGTGCCGTGCCGAGCCCGCCACCATGCCGTCGCGAACAGCGCGGCGAGAGCAGGATCCCGGCCTCCGTCCCTGTCTCGGCGGTGTGTTGTACCCACGTAGGGGTGTCATGGGCGGCGTCGGTGAGGTCGCGGTAGAGCTCGGTGTCCTCGAAGTCCTTGGTCACGGACGGTAGGCGGCGGGCCGATACCGTCACAGCTTGCGATCGTCGAGTGCCGCACCTGACGAAGGACAGAGGTGGAGCGGCCAGTTCCGGGATGATGATCCGGAAAAGTTGTGGACCCGGGCGGCGGGTGGGGCCAGCGAAGGCTCCGATCTCTCGTACAGTTTGCGCCGTGGGATCTCTGCGCAATCCGATCGGGCCGCTTCCCTCCTCCATCTACTGGCGACGGAGGGCCGTACTGCTGTCTGTGATGGCCCTGTTGGCGCTGCTGATCGCCTGGATCGTCTCCTCGGGCGGCGGAGGCGGCAACAACGGTGCCGACGGATCCAACGACAAGAATCCTTCCCCCTCGACGATCACGCCTGGGCCGTCCGGCTCCGGGCCGGCGATCAGCCAAGCACCGGGCGGGCGGGACGAGTCGAGCGGCACTGACTCCGGCGGGTCGGGGTCGGGGTTGGGCGACGGGTCCGGTGACGGCTCGGGTGACGGTTCCGGGTCGGCAGCGGGGGCGGGTTCCGCTTCCGGTGGCTCGGGCGGGTCTCAGGGCTCCGTCGGTGGGACGGCCGGTGGCGGTACGGGTACCGGCGTCGGCCGAAACGACACGCTCCCGGCGGGCTCCGCACTCCCCAACTGCACTCCGAGCGCCGTGAAGTTGAGCGTGCGCAGCCTGCACAACGCGTACGAGCCCGGTCAGACGCCCACCCTGCTGCTGACGGCGACGAACTCCTCCGCCGGTGACTGCAAGGTCGATCTCGGCCCGAAGAACGCGGTGGTGACGATCACCCAGGCGGGCAGCGAGGACGCGTACTGGTCCTCCGCCGACTGCCCCGAGGTCTCCAACCTGGTCTTCCGGGCGCCCGCCGGCACCAGCATCACGTACACCGTGAAGTGGGACCGCAAGCCGAGTGCTCCGCAGTGCGCGACGCCTCCCGCGGGGACGGCCGGGGCGGGGACGTACCTGGTGGAGGCCAAGACGCCCGGGTTCGGGACGGCGCAGGCGTCGTTCGTGCTGGAGAACGACTAGGGGGTGCCCGGCTGAGGGCGAGCCGACCTAGACGTAACGCTCCAGGATCGAAGACTCCGCCAGCCGCGAAAGACCCTCGCGCACGCTCCGCGCCCGCGCCTCGCCGACCCCGTCCACCGTCTGCAGGTCGTCCACGCTCGCGGCCAGCAGCTTCTGCAGGCCCCCGAAGTGCTCCACCAGCCGGTCGATGATCGCGCCCGGAAGGCGCGGCACCTTCGCCAGCAGTCGGAAGCCCCGCGGCGACACCGCCGAGTCCAGCGCCTCCGGCGACCCCGTGTAGCCCAACGCCCGTGCCACCGTGGACAGTTCGAGGAGCTCGGCGTGGGAGAGCGCGTCGAGCTCGTACAGCGCCTCCTCGACCGTGCGGGAGCGCTTGGCCGTGGGCTCGGGGACGTAGTCCCGCACGACCAGTTCGCGCTCGGGCTCCACGCCGGCGATCAACTCGTCGAGCTGGAGGGCCAGGAGACGTCCGTCCGTGCCGAGCTCGACCACGTACTCGGCGATCTCGGTGGCGATGCGGCGGACCATCTCCAGACGCTGGGCCACGGCCGAGACGTCCCGGACGGTGACCAGGTCCTCGATCTCCAGCGCGGACAGCGTGCCCGCGACCTCGTCGAGGCGGAGCTTGTAGCGCTCCAGGGTCGCGAGGGCCTGGTTGGCGCGGGACAGGATCGCCGCCGAGTCCTCCAGGACGCGGCGCTGGCCGTCGACGTACAGGGCGATCAGCCGCATCGACTGGGAGACCGAGACGACCGGGAAGCCGACCTGCTTGCTCACCCGGTCCGCGGTGCGGTGCCGGGTGCCCGTCTCTTCGGTGGGGATCGTCGGGTCGGGGAGCAGCTGGACGCCCGCCCGGAGGATCTTCGACAGGTCGGAGGACAGCACGATGCCGCCGTCGAGCTTGCACAGCTCCCGCAGTCGCGTTGCCGTGAACTCGACATCCAGGACGAAACCGCCCGTACACATCGATTCGACGGTCTTGTCGGAGCCGAGCACCATGAGACCGCCGGTGTTGCCGCGCAGGACCCGCTCAAGGCCGTCGCGCAGGGGCGTGCCGGGTGCCACGGCGCTCAGCGAGGCGCGCATGAGGCCATCGGCACCGGAACTCCCGCCGGACTTTCCGGGAGCTGCCGCCCGGTCGTTGGCTGCCACTGCACTCCTCCGGTCGCAGGTTCTGGGGCGCTCCCGTTCGCACACTTTGTTCGTACGGACGGGCGAGACCTGGGCAAAGTCTACCGGCGCTCCTCCTCGTCCCGTGGGGCCTCTCGCCGACGCGAGCGTGGAAGGACTCTCAGGGCGTCCCCTATGTCCGCTACTTCCAGGACCTTCATGCCGGGCGGGACCTTGCCCGGATCGCCCGGAACGAGCGCGTGTGTGAAGCCCAGGCGGTGTGCTTCGGAGAGCCGGCGCTGCACGCCCGTGACCCGTCTGACCTCGCCCGCGAGGCCGACCTCGCCGATCGCGACGAGGTTCTTGGGGAGCGGGGTGTCGCTGGCCGCGGAGGCCAGGGCGAGGGCGATGGCGAGGTCCGCGGCGGGCTCCGACAACTTCACACCGCCGACCGTCGCCGAGTAGATGTCCCGTTTGCCCAGGGCGCTGATCCGGCCGCGCTGTTCCAGGACGGCCAGCATCATCGAGACGCGGGAGGTCTCCAGACCGGACGTGGTCCGCCTGGGGGAGGGGATCTGCGAGTCGACGGTGAGTGCCTGGACCTCGGCGACCAGCGGCCGGCGGCCCTCCAGGGTGACGGTCAGGCAGGTGCCGGGCACCGGCTCGGCCCGGCGGGTCAGGAACAGGCCGCTCGGGTCGGCGAGGCCGGTGATGCCCTCGTCGTGCAGCTCGAAGCAGCCCACCTCGTCCGTGGTGCCGTAGCGGTTCTTGACGCCTCGTACGAGACGCAGGCGCGCGTGCCGGTCGCCCTCGAAACTCAGCACGACGTCCACCAGGTGCTCCAGCAGGCGCGGGCCGGCGATCGCGCCGTCCTTGGTGACATGGCCCACAAGGAGGGTGGACATGCCGCGCTCCTTGGACACGCGGATCAGGGCGCCCGCCACCTCGCGCACCTGGGACATGCCGCCGGGGGCGCCGTCGATCTCCGGAGAGGCCACCGTCTGCACCGAGTCGAGGATCAGCAGGGACGGCTTCACCGCGTCCAAGTGGCCGAGCACCGCCGACAGATCGGTCTCGGCGGCGAGATACAGGTGGTCGTCGATGGCCTTGATGCGGTCGGCGCGCAGCCGGACCTGGCTCGCCGACTCCTCGCCGGTCACATAGAGGGTGCGGTGCTCGTCGCTCGCCGACTTGGCCGCCACGTCGAGCAGCAGTGTCGACTTGCCGACGCCGGGCTCGCCCGCGACCAGGACCACCGCGCCGGGCACCAGACCGCCGCCGAGCACCCGGTCCAGCTCGGGCACGCCGGTGGAGCGGGCGGTGGCCTGCCGGCCGTCGACCTGGCCGATCGGCACGGCGGAGGTGGTGACGCGGCCCGGAGCCGTCGTACGGACCGCGGGCGCGCCATATTCCTCGATCGTCCCCCAGGCCTGGCACTCGGGGCAGCGGCCGAGCCACTTGGCCGTCTGCCAGCCGCACTCGGTGCAGCGGTAGGACGGACGCTCCTTGGCGGACTTCGTACGGGCAGCCATGGACGAACCGTAACCGCCACCACTGACAACGCCGGCGGCGGCCGTCGCAGGCAGGCCGGACGCCCGGCTCCGCACCTCGCCGCGTACCCGCTGGAACCAGCCACCCCCATCGGGAACGAGCCACGGAATGATCCGTTCCTGTCCCCTATTGAGGGATCGTTTCACCCGTACGGATTAAATGTGCTCAAGGGGGCCGAAGCGTCCAACTCCCGCCGCCTACGGTCCACGGGTGATGAGCAGCAGTCCGGAGACCTCGACCCGCACCACCGGCGCACACCGGGCGCACCGGGAGGGGCGCGACCGCGCGGCGGCGCGCACGCTGGCGCAGCGCCCGCCCGCGCGCTACGAGCCCTACCTCGACGGCCTGTTCACCTACTGCCTGTCCGTGCTGTGCGACCACGACACCGCGACCGCCGCCCTGGGCGACGTCCTCGCGCTCGCCGAGAGGCGCCGCGGCCCGGACGCGGCCGGCGACCGCAGGGCCTGGCTGTACGCGCTGGCCCGCTGGGCCTGCCTGCGCAAGCTGACCGAGGCCAAGCAGAAACGTCAGGCCACGCACGCGGCGGGCCGCCAGGGGGCCGAGCGCCGCCCGTCCACCACCCCGCCGGTCTCCGAGGAGACCCAACACCAGCGCCGGCGCGAACTGGCCCTGCTCGCCTGGCCGGAGGCCGCCGGCACCACCCCGGAGCAGCGCGAGGCGCTCGAACTCGCAGTGCGCCACCATCTCGCCGCCCATGAAGTCGCCGCCGTCCTCGGCATGGACCTGACCGCCGCCCGCGAACTGCTCGCCTCCGCCGCCTGCGAGGTCGAACGGACCCGCGCGGCCCTCGCCGTCGTCGAGACCGGCGGCTGCCCGGGGGTGGCCCGGCTCACCGGCGACAACCAGCTGGTGCTCAGCGCCGCCGTGCGCCGCGAACTCGTCCGGCACGTCGACGACTGTCCGCGCTGCCGCCGTACGGCCGAGCGCGCGGTCCCCGGCCGCTGGCCCGGCGCCGCCGTCACCCCCGCCGAGCTGCCCGTCCTGGAGGCACCCCGCGCGGCCCTGCACGTGGCCCTGACGCACCTCCCGCGCGCGCGGGGCACCGCCGCGCCCCGCTTCGACCGGCGCGGCTTCCCGATGGACCCCAAGGACCGGGCCGCCCGAAGGGACCGCCTACGTGCGCGTGCCGTCACGACGACCGTCGTCGCCACCGTCGTCGCCGCCCCCGTGCTCGCCCTCTGGGCCGCCTACCGCGGCGCCCCGACCGGCGAGGGCCCGGGCGGCACCGCCGCCAGCGCGAGTGAGGAGCACGGCCCCGGCCTCCTCGACGGCGATTCGGCGACCGGCGGCTACGAGAACGCCGGCAACGCCAGCACGCACCCCGACGGCCGCTTCAGCAAGGGCGACAAGCCCGACGTGTCCGTGGCGGTCATCAGCGTCGCCGGCGCCGGCAAGAAGGGCGCCGGGCACCTGGAGGTGGCCGCCGACAACAGCGGCGACACCACGCTGATCACCCTCACCGCGACCGGCTCCGCGCCGGTGCGCTGGTCCGCGACCACGAGCGCCTCCTGGCTCTACCTCAGCCGGCCGTCCGGAACGCTCGCACCGGGCGAATCGTTGACGATCAAGGTGTACGTCGACCATCTGCGCGAGCCGTCCGGGTACTGGAACGCGCGCGTGGCCGTCTCACCAGCAGGCGCCGTCGTCTCCATCGACGGCTACGGCACCGCGCCCAGCCCCTCCGACCCCGATCCGGACCCGGGCCATGGCCACCATCCCGGACCTGGCCCCGGCCACCCCAGCGACCCGCACCCGTCCGACCCCGACCCCGATCCGACCCCGACGACCCCGGCCCCCTCCGACTCCGCCCCGAGCGACCCGCCCCCGTCGTCCGACCCGGAGCCCACACCCACCGACCCCGCCCCGTCCGACTCCGGGGACTCGACGCCACCGCCCACCGGCGGCGGCGACCCGAGCCCGGCAACGTCGTAGGCCCAGGCCCTACAGGCCGCGCTGTGGCCGGCCGACCGGATCCGCGGGATGCGGTGCCAGCAACGGCAGCTGCGAGGCCAGCCGCTCCTCGCACAGCTCGACCAGGCGGTCGTAGCCCGCCTTGCCCATCAGCTCGACCAGCTCCGGCCGGTAGGAGACGTACACCGGGTCGCCCGCGCCGTGCGCCGAGGTCGCCGACGTGCACCACCAGTGCAGGTCGTGGCCGCCCGGACCCCAGCCCCGGCGGTCGTACTCACCGATCGACACCTGGAGCACGCGCGTGTCGTCTGGCCGGTCGATCCAGTCGTACGTCCGTCGCACCGGCAGCTGCCAGCAGACGTCCGGCTTGGTCTCCAGCGGCTCGCGGCCCTCCTTCAGGGCGAGGATGTGCAGCGAGCAGCCCGCGCCGCCCGCGAACCCGGGCCGGTTCTGGAAGATGCAGGAGCCCTGGTGGGGGCGGGTCTGCCGGTCGCCGTCCTCGTCCTCGGAGACCCAGCCGTTGCGCGTGCCCTCGTCGTGGTACTGCCAGATCTCCGGTGTGAGCCTGGCCACATGCCCGGCGACCCGCTTCTCGTCGTCCTCGTCGGAGAAGTGGGCACCCAGGGTGCAGCACCCGTCGTCCGCGCGGCCCGCCTGGATGCCCTGGCAGCCACTGCCGAAGATGCAGTTCCACCGAGAGGTCAGCCATGTCAGATCGCAGCGGAAGACCTGCTCGTCGTCCGCCGGATCCGGGAATTCCACCCATGCCCGCGCGAAGTCGAGCCCCTTCTCGTCGCCTGCCGGGGCCTGCTTCGACTTCTTCGGTGCTTTCGCCTGCGAAGAACCCTTGGCTGTTTTGGCCGTCTTGTCGCTCTTCGCCTTTTTCGTCTTTGGCACGCGTCCAGGGTAAGTCGCCCGGGGACGGACCAGGGACAGCCCCGAGGACGACCTCCTGGACAGCTCCGGGGGCCGCGTCCGGCTCCGCTGGCAGTAGCGTTCCGTACATGAGACTCGGTGTCCTCGACGTGGGATCGAACACGGTGCATCTGCTGGTGGTGGACGCGCACCCGGGTGCGCACCCCCTGCCCGCGCACTCGCACAAGGCGGAGCTGCGCCTTGCCGAACTGCTCGACGAGGACGGTGCGATCGGCCCCGAAGGGGTCGACAAACTCATCGGAGTCGTCCGCGAGGCGCTCCAGGCCGCCGAGGACAAGGGCGTCGAGGACGTGCTGCCGTTCGCGACCTCCGCCGTTCGCGAGGCCAGCAACGCCGATGACGTCCTCGCACGCGTGCAGGCCGAGACCGGCGTGGACCTCCAGGTCCTGACCGGTGCCGAGGAGGCCCGGCTCACCTTCCTCGCCGCCCGCCGCTGGTTCGGCTGGTCCGCGGGCAAGCTCCTCGTCCTCGACATCGGCGGCGGCTCCCTGGAGATCGCGTACGGCATGGACGAGGAGCCCGACGCCGCGGTCTCCCTGCCGCTCGGCGCGGGCCGCCTCACCGCGGGCTGGCTCCCCGGCGACCCGCCGGACCCCGAGGCGATAAGGGCCCTGCGCCGCCACGTCCGCGCCCAGATCGCCCGCACGGTCGGCGAGTTCACCCGCCTCGGCGCACCCGACCACGTCGTCGCCACGTCCAAGACCTTCAAGCAACTGGCCCGCCTGGCCGGCGCGGCCCGCTCAGCGGAGGGCCTGTACGTCCAGCGCGAGCTGAAGCGCGAGTCCCTGGAGGCCTGGGTTCCCCGGCTCGCCGGCATGACGACCGCCGAGCGGGCAGACCTTCCCGGAGTCTCCGAGGGCCGCGCGAGCCAGCTCCTCGCGGGTGCGTTGGTGGCGGAGGGGGCGATGGACCTGTTCGGCGTGGAGAGCGCGGAGATCTGCCCGTGGGCGCTGCGGGAGGGCGTCATCCTGCGTCGGCTGGATCACATGGGGTCGGTGTAGCGCCGTATAGCGCCGTATAGCGCCGTAAAAGGCGAGCGGTGCTGTATCGATCTGCGGCACCGCCGTGGTGCGCGAGCAACCCGCCCGCCCGTGGCGAACCCCACAACGGCGAATAGGCACCCCACACCCACCCGACCGCACCCCGTAATCTGTCCCCCATGGCAGAGCCAGTCGTACGCATCCCGGATGCGAAGGTCGCCCTGTCCACGGCCTCCGTCTATCCGGAGTCGACTGCGACCGCCTTCGAGATCGCCGCGCGCCTCGGGTACGACGGCGTCGAGGTCATGGTGTGGACCGACCCCGTCAGTCAGGACATCGAGGCGCTGCGCAGACTCAGCGACTACCACCGCATCCCCATCCTCGCGGTGCACGCCCCCTGCCTGCTCATCACGCAGCGCGTGTGGTCCACCGACCCCTGGACCAAGCTCCAGCGCGCCCAGGCGGCCGCCGAGAAGCTCGGCGCGAGCACGGTCGTCGTGCACCCGCCGTTCCGCTGGCAGCGCCAGTACGCCCGCGACTTCGTCAGCGGGATCTGGCGCATGGCGAACGAGACGGACGTACGGTTCGCCGTCGAGAACATGTACCCCTGGCGCTACCGCGACCGCGAGATGCTCGCCTACGCGCCCGACTGGGACGTGACGAAGGAGGACTACCGTCACTTCACGATCGATCTCAGTCATGCGGCCACGGCCCGTTCCGACGCCATCCAGATGATCGACCGCATGGCCGACCGGCTCGGCCATGTCCACCTCGCCGACGGCCGGGGTTCGGCGAAGGACGAGCACCTCGTCCCCGGCCGCGGCACCCAGCCCTGCGCCGAGGTGCTGGAACGTCTCGCCCTGACCGGCTTCGACGGCCATGTCGTCATCGAGGTCAACACCCGGCGCGCGATGTCCGGCGCCGAACGGGAGGCCGACCTCGCCGAGGCGCTGGCCTTCACGCGCCTGCACCTGGCCTCGGCGGTGAAGGTGACCCGCCCGTGACCGACGTCACCGCCCGCAGGCGGGGCCGCCGCCGTCGTACGGAATCGGCCGACACCCGTGACCGCATCCTGGCCGTGGCCCGGGAGGAGTTCTCCGAGCGGGGCTACGAGCAGACGTCCGTGCGCGGCATCGCCAAGGCGGCCGGCGTCGACTCGGCCCTGGTCCACCACTACTTCGGCACCAAGGAAAAGGTCTTCGAGGCGGCCATCGAGGTCGCCCTCGCCCCCGCCCTCAACGGGCGTGACGTGGCCCTCGCCGGCCCGGCGGACACCGTCGGCGAGCGTCTGACCCGCATGTTCTTCGGTCTCTGGGAGAACCCGGTGACCCGGACGCCGCTGCTCGCGATCGTCCGTTCGGCGGTGACCAACGACACCGCGGCCGCCGTCTTCCGCCGCCTGGTCTCCGTGCAGCTGCTGCTCCGCATCGCGGGCGAACTCGACGCCCCGGACGCGGAACTGCGCGCCGAGCTGGCGGCGGCGCAGCTGGTCGGCATCGCCATGCTCCGGTACGTGATCAAGGTGGAGCCGCTGGCGTCGGCGGAGGTGGAGGCGATCATCGCGCGGGTGGCGCCGGTGGTGCAGGGGCATCTGACGAGTCCGTAGCGGCTGTGGGCGGCTGTGAGTGGGTGGGAGCGGCTGTGAGTGGCTGGGAGCGGCTGTGAGACGCGCGTCCCGCATTCCGGACGACCTGTCCGCCCCCTGGATGACCGGCGTACGCTCGTTAGCAGTCAGAAGTCTCTGATCGCAGTCTCTGCAGTCCCTGAAGGAGCGAGCGACGATGCCCGAGCTGAGGTCCCGCACAGTCACCCACGGACGCAACATGGCGGGCGCCCGCGCCCTTATGCGCGCCTCCGGTGTACCCGGTGCGGACATCGGCCGCAAGCCGATCATCGCGGTCGCGAACAGCTTCACGGAGTTCGTCCCCGGCCACACCCACCTGCAGCCGGTCGGCCGGATCGTGAGCGAGGCGATCATCGAGGCCGGCGGCATCCCGCGTGAGTTCAACACCATCGCGGTGGACGACGGCATCGCGATGGGTCACGGAGGAATGCTGTACTCCCTGCCCTCCCGCGACCTGATCGCGGACAGCGTGGAGTACATGGTCGAGGCGCACTGCGCCGACGCCATCGTCTGCATCTCCAACTGCGACAAGATCACCCCGGGCATGCTGAACGCGGCCCTGCGGCTGAACATCCCCACGGTCTTCGTCTCCGGCGGCCCGATGGAGTCCGGCCGCGCCACCCTGGTCGACGGCACGGTCCGCACGCTCGACCTGGTCGACGCGATGTCCGAGGCCGCCAACGACAAGATCTCGGACGAGGACATCCTCCGTATCGAGGAGAACGCCTGCCCGACCTGCGGCAGCTGTTCCGGCATGTTCACGGCCAACTCGATGAACTGCCTCACCGAGGCCATCGGCCTCTCCCTCCCCGGCAACGGCTCGGTCCTGGCCACGCACACGGCCCGCAAGCAGCTGTACGTCGATGCCGCACGCACGGTCATGGACATCACCCGGCGCTACTACGAGCAGGACGACGAGACGGTCCTGCCCCGCAACATCGCCACCATCGCGGCCTTCGAGAACGCGATGGCCCTGGACATCGCCATGGGCGGCTCGACCAACACGATCCTGCACCTGCTGGCGGCAGCCCAGGAGGCGGGCGTCCCCTTCGGCCTGGAGGAGATCAACGAGGTCTCGCGCCGCGTGCCCTGCCTCGCCAAGGTCGCCCCGAACGTCGCGAAGGACCGCACGTACTACATGGAGGACGTGCACCGCGCCGGCGGCATCCCCGCCCTCCTCGGCGAACTGCACCGCGCGGGCCTGCTGAACGAGGACGTCCACTCGGTCCACAGCCCCTCCCTCGCGGACTGGCTGAAGAGGTGGGACGTCCGGGGCGGCTCCCCGTCCCCCGAGGCCCTGGAACTGTGGCACGCGGCCCCCGGCTGCGTCCGTTCCGCCGAGGCCTTCTCCCAGTCGGAGCGCTGGGAGGCCCTGGACGAGGACGCCGAGGGCGGCTGCATCCGGAGCGCCGAGCACGCGTACTCGAAGGACGGCGGCCTGGCGGTCCTCAGGGGCAACCTCGCCGTCGACGGCTGCGTGGTGAAGACGGCCGGTGTCGACGAGTCGATCTGGACGTTCGAGGGCCCCGCGGTCGTCTGCGAGTCGCAGGAAGAGGCCGTCGAGAAGATCCTCACCAAGCAGGTCACGGACGGCGACGTCGTCGTCATCCGCTACGAGGGCCCCAAGGGCGGCCCCGGCATGCAGGAGATGCTCTACCCGACGTCCTACCTCAAGGGCCGCGGCCTCGGTAAGACCTGCGCCCTGATCACCGACGGCCGCTTCTCCGGCGGCACCTCGGGCCTGTCCATCGGCCACGCCTCCCCGGAGGCGGCGTCCGGCGGCACGATCGCTCTCGTCGAGAACGGCGACCGCATCCGCATCGACATCCCGAACCGCACGATCGAACTCCTCGTCGACGACACCGAACTGGCCCGCCGCGAGCAGGCCCTGAACGGCGTCTACGCCCCGAAGAACCGCGAGCGCAAGGTCTCGGCCGCGCTGCGGGCGTACGCGGCGATGGCCACGAGCGCGGACAAGGGCGCGGTGCGGGACGTGAGCATGCTGGGCTGAGGTTCGTCTTCAGGGGCCGTCTCTTTGGGGGCGGCCCCTTTTTTGTGCCGTGCCTCTGCCGTGCCTCTACCAGGCGGACGGGTTCTTCGCGGGGACGGCGAAGACGGTGCCGTCGGGGGCGGTTGCGTAGATGTGGTGGTGGGCGAGTACGGGTGCGGACAGGGCGCCGGCGATCTGGTCCGAGTTCGTGTCGAGCCGCGGGGGCGTCTGCCCGAGAAGCCTGCCGTCCGCGGCGTCCACGGCGAGCAGCCGCCCGTCGGGCGCGGTGAAGTACACGTGCCTGTCGTCGGCCACCGGCGCGGAGCCTCTGGTCACGGCCGTTTCCAGGCTCCACCGCTGCTTGCCGGCGGCCATGTCGACGGCCACCAACGAGCCGCCTGTCCCCATCAGGTACACGAGGTTCCCGCGTACGGCGCCTTGGGCCTGCTGCAGCGGGACGGCCAGCGTCACCCGCCGTGAGGTCCCGTCGTCCGGGTCGTAGCGGACCACGGCTGTCGTGTCGTCGTAGACGGCGTCGGCGGCGACGAAGAAGACCGACCCGTCCGCGGTGCCGACAGGCTCCAGCATCCCCTGCAGCCGCTTGTCCCACCGCACGTCACCCGTGTCCGGGTCGACCGCGATGACCCGTGTGCTCGTCCCGTCGTCGGACCTGCTCGTGGCGTAAGCCAGCGGGTCTCCGGCGAAGGAGACGAAGAACGGCGCCTCGTGCCCGGGGATCCGTCGGCTCCACTTCGTGTCGCCCGAGGCGGCGTCGAGGCCCGTGACCGTGGAGTCGGCGCCGGTGACGAGAAGCATTCCGCTCGTGTGCGCCAGCCCGCTGTACGAGGACATGCTCTGTTGCCAACGCGCCTTGCCGGAAACGGGATCGAGTGCCTCCAGATGCTGGCCCAGATCCAGCGCGGGTTGGACGAGTCCCCCCGACACGACTGGCTGCCGGGCGCGCGCCCCGGCGACGGCGTGTCGCCACAGCAGGCGGCCGTCGGACGGATCGAGGGCGAAGACCAGGCCGGTCTGCCCGCAGAGCAACTTCCCGTTGCCGTAGGTGCATTGGGGCGTGCCCTTCCCGGGCGACCCCGTCGCCTCCCATGGGCCGAACCCGGCTGAGGTGGTGCGCGGTGGGCTGCTGCTTCCTGGCGCCGCGCTGCCGCCGTCCAGCAGCTGGACCGAGGTCAGTGCCACGACCGCCGCGAGGCCCAGCGCCCCGGCAGCGAGCGCCGCCCATCTGGCCCGGCGCTTCGCAGGCCGCAGTGCGGGCTTCTCGGCGCGCGGCTCCGGCCCGGGCAGGCCCTCCGACCGCTGCGCCGGTATGAACACCTGCGTGTCGTACGAGGCCGCCACCGACCGCAGTTCCCGCATCAACTCGTCGGGCGTGGGCCGGTCCTCGGGCTCCTTGGCCAGACACCGCAGCACCAGCGGCGCGAGATTCTCCGGTACGCCGGTCAGGTCCGGCTCGTCATGAACGACCTGATAGGCGACGACATACGGACTGTCGGAGTCGAACGGACCCCGCCCCGTGGCCGCGTGCACCATCACGGATCCCAGCGCGAAGACGTCGGCGGCGGGCCCGACCTCCCGCGGCCGCCGGAACTGCTCGGGCGCCATGAACGGCGGCGTCCCGATCAACTTCCCGGTCTCGGTCCGCAGTTCACTGTCCTTTGGCCGAGAAATGCCGAAGTCGATGACCTTTGGCCCGTCCTCGGCGAGCAGCACGTTGCTCGGCTTGAGATCCCGGTGCACCACGCCGACCCGATGGATGTCGCGCAGCGCCTCGGCCAGCCCGGCCATCAGGCGGCGCAACTCGGCAGGGCTCATGGCCCCGTTCCGCTTCACGTGTTCGGACAGGGTCGGCCCGGGGATGAACAGGGTGGCCATCCAGGGCCGTTCGGCCTCCGAGTCGGCGTCGACGACGGACGCGGTGAACGCACCACTGACCTTCCGCGCGGCCGCCACCTCCTGCCGGAACCGCCCCCTGAACTCGGGATCCTTGGCGAACTCGGCATGCACGACCTTCACCGCGAGCTTCATCCCCGAGGTGCTCCGAGCGAGGTGCACGACGCCCATGCCCCCGGAGCCCAGACACGACTCCAGGCGGTAGTGACCGGCGTACTCGGGAAGTTCCGCTTCCGCGCCCGCCCCAGTGTTGCGCTGTGGCGCCATGCGACCACCCCCGTGCTCTTCGTTCGCGCGCGCGACGCACGGAGCCTAGTCGATGACTCGTGCGAGACAGAGGGGGCTTGCTAGCTTCTCTGTGTGAGTCGCGTACGCGTGTTTCGTGGCGCGATTCAGGGGAATCAACGGGACTCCATGGCAGTCATGGGGGCGAACGGGGGAGGTCTTTCATGTCTGTTGACGGCATCGAAGTGGCAGAGGGCGAAGACGAGACGGAAGCCGTCGCCGCGGCGGCGGTCACGACCACGGCCCTGCGCTACTACTCGATCGCGCCGGGGGTCCGTCTGAACGTCCGCAGCGGCCCCGGCACCAACTACACCATCGTCCGCATCCTGGCCGAGGGTGCGAAGGTCCCGATCTTCTGCCAGTCGCCGGGCACCACGATCACGGGCCCGTACGGCACGTCGAACATCTGGGACAACATCGACAACGGCGAGTACGTCTCGGACGCGTACGTGAACACCGGCAGCGACGGCTATATCCGCCCGCGCTGCTCCTGATCCCGCCACCATTACCCAGAGAACATTCATGACACCCCTGAGACGAAGATCCGTCCTGCTCGCGGGGCTCACCGGGGCCTTTCTCATGGTGGGCGCAGCCACAGCGCAGTCCGTGACGACCGTGCGCTACTACCCTGTCGCTCCGGACGTCCGGCTGAACGTCCGCAGTGGCCCCGGCACGACGTACGGCATCGTCCGCGTCCTGCCCGCGGGCGCCCAAGTCCCCATCTGGTGCCAGACACCGGGCCAGACGGTCACCGGCCCGTACGGCACGTCGAACATCTGGGACAACATCGACAGCGGCCAGTACGTCTCGGATGCGTACGTGAACACCGGCAGCGACGGCTACGTCGCCTCACGCTGCGCCTGATCCCCACCGGAGCCCGCGGCCGCCCGGCGCCATAATCGTCGAGTGATCGACGAACAAGGCACCCCGTCCGCGGGCTCCCCAGGCACCCCCCACCCCGACCCCCTCCGCCTCTTCGGCACCACCTGGGTCACCCACGACAACGGCTACGCCCTCCGCCGCATCGCCGCCTCCATCGGTTCCCTGGCCGCCGCGATCGCCTCCTGTCTGGTCCTCCGCTTCGCCTACGAGGGCCTCCAGATCGCCGACACCGGCAGCTTCGTGACCGTTCTCGTCGTCGCGATGTTCGCCATCTGCAGCGCCTCGCCTTCCGCCACACCTGGGACGGTTTCACCCAGCGCCCCGACCCCGACCGCCAGGCCTCCCTCCGCGGCCTCCTGGCCATCGGTTTCGTCGGCTCCCTCCTCGCCTACTTCTTCCGCTCCCTCACCGAGGCCCCCGGCGAGAAACTCCACCGCGAGGAGTACGAGGCGGCCCTCGACCGGCACGAGAAGCGCACGACCCGCCGCACCCGCAACCCGTCGAAGAAGCGCCGCCGCGCATAGACCGCGCCCCCTCTCACCAAAAACTCACCGCACTGAGCCCCGACCCCGGTCACGATGGCCCTATGACGGCCTCCTCCCACGCCACCCGAGCGCAGTCCTTCAACGCAGCCGCAGCCCAGTACGCAGCCAACCGCCCCTCCTACCCGCCCGCTCTCTTCGACGCGATCGAGGACCTGGCCGGCCACCCCCTCACCGGCGCCCGCGTCGCGGACATCGGCGCCGGCACCGGCATCGCGACCGCCCTCCTGCACGCGCGCGGCGCCGACGTGGTCGCCGTGGAGCCCGGCGACGGCATGGCGGCCCAGTTCCGCCGAGCCCACCCCGACATCCCGATCATCCGGGGCGACGGCAACACCCTCCCCTTGGTCACGTCCTCCGCCGACTTCCTCACCTACGCCCAGTCCTGGCACTGGACCGACCCCGCCCAGGCCGTCCCGGAGGCCCTCCGCGTCCTGCGCCCGGGCGGCGCGCTCGCCCTGTGGTGGAACACCGAGGCCCTCGACGTGCCGTGGATCGCCGAGACCGCCGACCGCATCGACCGGTACTTCAACGTGAACGTCCAGGCCGAGAAGCGAGGCGTCAACGCCCGTGTCGCCGATCCCACCGGCCGCCTCGACTTCGTCCGCCGCGAGGTCCGCTGGAGCCGCCGCGTCCCCATCGACACCCACCTCGCCAACATCGGCAGCCACTCGATCTTCCTGGTCCAGGGCGAGGAGGCAGCCGCAGCCTTCCTCGCCGAGGAGCGGGACCACCTGACGAGGGCCTTCCCGGACGGAATCGTCGAGGAGGTCTACGACGTGATCCTGCTGGTGGCCACCACTCCCGCCTGACCACCCCGCACCACAGACCACAGACCACAGACCACAGACCACAGCCCACAGACCACAGCCCACAGACCACAGCCAGGCCTACGACACTCTCTTCCCGCTCACCACCAACCCCTCCCCCCGCCTGGCGGCCCAACCCTCCAGGGCCGCCGCGCACGCATGATCCATGTGCCGCAGCCCGCCCAGCTCCAACCGCACCTCCCGATCCCGCGGCAACGCCTCCAACGCGTCGAGCAGCTTCGGCAACCGCAGGAACGTCGCATGACCCAGCACCCGTACGACGATCCCCGCATCCCCCTGCTCCTCGGTCTCCACCTGCACATGGCTGATGTCCCACGCGGTCTTCGCCACTGCCACCGCCAGCCCCACCAGCACCCCCTCGAACAGACTCCCTGCCACGATCGCCACCACCGTCACCCCCAGCACGGCCACCTCCCCGCGATGCCCGCGCCACAGCGCCCGCACCTCCCGCACCGGCACGAGCCTGCATCCGGCGTACACCAGCAGCCCGGCCAGCGCCGCCACCGGAATCACCCCCAGCGCGCCGGGCAGCAGCGCCGTGAACACCAGCAGCCACACTCCGTGCAGCACCCGCGAGGCCTTCGTACACGCCCCCGCCCGCACGTTCGCCGCGCTCCGCACGATCACCGCGGTCATCGGCAGCGCTCCCAGCACTCCGCACACGGCGTTCCCCGCGCCCTGCGCGATCAACTCCCGGTCGTAGTCCGTCCGCGCCCCCGAATGCAGCCGGTCCACGGCAGCCGCGCCGAACAACGACTCCGCGGACGCGATCAAAGCGAACGCGACGACGGTCCCGATCACCCCCACTTCCATCAGCCGCCCGAAATCCGCTCCCTCCGGCACCCGCACCGCATCGACCAGCCCCCGCACCTCGACCCGCCGCACATCCAGGTCGAAAACCCCGGTCACCAAGGCCGCCGACGCCACCGCCACCAGCGGCGCAGGCACCACCCGCGCCCCCTGCCGCCACCGAGGCCACAGGAGCAATACGGCAATGGTGGCACCCCCCACTGACAACGCCACCGGATTCATTCGCCCCGGCAGCGACACCAGCCCGGCAAGTTTCCCGAGCCCGCTCGCCGGCACCGCCGCGTCACCCAGCGCATACACCTGGGCGGCCACCAGCACGAGCCCGATCCCGGCGAGCATCCCCAGCACGACGGCCGCGGACACGGCCCGCAACCACCGCCCGAGCCGCAGCGCCCCCAGCCCGAGCTGCACCAGCCCGGCCCCGAGCACCAGCACTCCGAGCACCTCGACGCCGTACCTCTGCACGGCCTCGTACACGAGCACGGTCAACCCCGCCGCCGGCCCGCTGACCTGCAGACTGCTGGGCAACGCCCCTGCGACCAGTCCGCCGACGATCCCGGTGACCAGCCCCAGTTCGGCGGGTACTCCGGAGGCGATGGCGATCCCCACGCACAGAGGCAAGGCCACGAGGAACACAACGAGGGACGCGAACAGATCGGCCTTGCCTACGCCGCGGCGCATCGCAACCGCACCTCCGCTGGCTGACGCACGTGCTCGGCATATGACCTCGCACTGAAATCAATTCTCGGGACGGCGAGTTGATCGCGCACCCGGTTCCCGTGGTCATCCGGGGCATTCAGGGGCGCACGGGTCGGATCACCCGCCTCTGATCACTCCGCCGCGCGCCTGAGCCACCCGACGCACGCCGCTTGACGGCGTCCGTCGACGAGAGCAATATTCATCGTGTGATGATTATAAATCTCGACTCAGCCGGCGGAGGAACGGCCCCTAGGGACGCCGCCACCGCCGTACACGCCGAAAACCTCACCGTCGTCCGCGGCCCGCGCACCGTCCTACGCGGCCTCGACTTCACCGTCCCGCGCGGCCAGATCACCGGCCTGCTCGGCCCTTCGGGTTGCGGCAAGTCCACCCTCATGCGCGCGATCGTCGGCACCCAGGCCAAGGTCACCGGCACCCTCGACGTCCTCGGCAGCCCCGCCGGCCACCCCACCCTCCGCACCCGCATCGGCTACGTCACCCAAGCCCCCTCCGTCTACGACGACCTGACCGTCCGCCAGAACCTCGACTACTTCGCCGCGATCCTTGCCCCCGGCCGCGCCTCCGCCGACCGACGCCACCAGGACGTCACCCGCGCGATCGCCGACGTCGACCTCACCACCCACGCCGACGCCCTCGCCGGCAACCTCTCCGGCGGCCAACGAAGCCGCGTCTCCCTCGCGGTCGCCCTCCTCGGCACCCCCGAACTCCTGGTCCTCGACGAGCCCACCGTCGGCCTCGACCCCGTCCTGCGCCGCGACCTGTGGAACCTCTTCCACGACATCGCGGCACAGCGAGACGCGACGCTGCTGATCTCCTCCCACGTCATGGACGAGGCCGAGCGCTGCCACCGCCTCCTCCTGATGCGTGAGGGCGAGATCCTCGCCGACGACACCCCGGACGCCCTCCGCACCCGTACGCACTCCGAGACGGTCGAGGCCGCCTTCCTGCACCTCGTCGACGAGGCCGCCGCAGCCGGCCGCCGGAAGGAGACGAACCGATGAGTACGACGACCAGCACCGCGCCCCCGACCACCCCAGCGCCCACCAGCGCCCTGAACGCCTCCCGCACCCTCGCCACCGCAGCCCGGGTCCTGCGCCAGCTCCGCCACGACCCGCGCTCGATCGCGATGATGATCCTCATACCCTGCGTGATGCTGTTCCTGCTGCGCTACGTCTTCGACGGCAGCCCGCGCACCTTCGACAGCATCGGCGCCTCCCTCCTCGGGATCTTCCCGCTGATCACGATGTTCCTGGTCACCTCCATCGCCACCCTGCGCGAACGCACCTCCGGCACCCTCGAACGCCTCCTCGCCATGCCCCTCGGCAAAGGCGACCTCATCGCCGGCTACGCCCTCGCCTTCGGCACCCTCGCGATCATCCAGTCCGCCCTCGCGACGGGCCTGGCCCTCTGGTTCCTCGACCTGGACGTCACCGGCAGCCCCTGGCTCCTCCTCCTGGTGGCCCTCCTCGACGCCCTGCTCGGCACCGCCCTCGGCCTCTTCGTCTCGGCCTTCGCCGCGTCCGAGTTCCAGGCCGTCCAGTTCATGCCGGCGGTGATCTTCCCCCAACTCCTCCTCTGCGGCCTCTTCACTCCTCGCGACAACATGCACCCCGCCCTGGAGGCCATCTCCGACGTCCTCCCCATGTCCTACGCGGTCGACGGCATGAAGGAGGTCCTTCACCACACGGACATGACAGCCGCCTTCGTACGCGACGCACTGATCGTCGCGGGCTGCGCACTCCTGGTCCTGGGCCTGGGCGCGGCGACACTACGACGCCGGACGGCATGACCCCTTCCAGCGCCGCCCGCACCCCTCAGCCCGTCCGGCGTTTGAGGACAAGGCACGTTCAGGGCCGACGGGGGTCCAGGGGGCGGAGCACCCTGGCGGGGTCGAAGGGGCAGCGCCCCTGGGGGATGGGACGGGTGGGGGCGGCGGGGGCGAGAAAACCCCACACCAACCGAACACCCAACATCCCGCCCACCGGACACTCGAGCCAGGCCGACAAACCCGGTGCGAGGATGAACCCCGGACGACGCACCCCCGGAGGGCACCCCAGCCATGACCCAGAAAGTCGCAGTCCTCGGCACCGGCAAGATCGGCGAAGCCCTGCTCAGCGGAATGATCCGCGCCGGCTGGGCCCCGGCCGACCTCCTGGTCACCGCCCGCCGCCCCGAGCGGGCCGAAGAACTCCGCACCCGCTACGGAGTCATCCCGGTCACCAACCCGGAAGCCGCCAAGACCGCCGACACCCTGATCCTCACGGTCAAACCGCAGGACATGGGCACCCTCCTCGACGAACTCGCCCCACACGTCCCCGCCGACCGCCTCGTGATCAGCGGCGCCGCAGGAATCCCCACCTCCTTCTTCGAGGAACGCCTCGCCAAAGGCACCCCGGTCGTCCGCGTCATGACGAACACCCCCGCCCTCGTCGACGAGGCCATGTCCGTCATCTCCGCCGGCACCCACGCCACCGCCGACCACCTCGCCCACACCGAGGAGATCTTCGGCGCCGTCGGCAAGACGCTCCGCGTCCCCGAGTCCCAGCAGGACGCCTGCACCGCCCTCTCCGGCTCCGGCCCGGCCTACTTCTTCTACCTCGTCGAAGCCATGACGGACGCCGGCATCCTGCTCGGCCTGCCCCGCGACAAGGCCCACGACCTGATCGTCCAGTCCGCGATCGGCGCCGCCACCATGCTCCGCGACAGCGGCGAACACCCGGTCAAGCTCCGCGAGAACGTCACCTCCCCCGCGGGCACGACCATCAGCGCCATCCGCGAACTCGAGAACCACGGCGTACGAGCCGCCCTCATCGCCGCCCTCGAAGCCGCCCGCGACCGCAGCCGCGAACTGGCCTCCGGCAACAGCTGACGCCGTGCGGCCCCCGACCAGGGGGCCGCACGCCACCCCTCACCGCGCGCCGGCCCCGCCCGTCACGGTCTCCGCAACAGCCGCGCCCGCCGGCAACAGCCCGATCGCCCGATATGCGGCATCGACAGTCGGCCGCGCCATCGCCCGAGCCCGCTCGGCCCCATCCCGCAGCACCCCCTCCACAAAGCCAGGATCCGCGCACAACTCCTTGTGCCTCTCCTGCACGGGCCTGAGTACCTCGACCACCGCCTCCGCGGTGTCCTTCTTCAAGGCGCCGTACGACTCATATACACCGCTCAGGTCCGATGGGTTCCCACCCGTGCAAGCCGCCAGGATCTCCAGCAGATTGGCCACCCCAGGCCGCGCCTCCCGGTCGTACACGACCTCCCGCCCACTGTCGGTCACGGAGCGCAGCACCTTCTTCCGTACGGCGTCCGGCTCGTCCAGCAGATAGACGATCCCCGGCCCGGTGTCGTCGCTCTTCCCCATCTTCGACAGCGGCTCCTGCAGATTCATCACTCGAGCCGCCACCGCCGGACGCGTCGCCCGAGGCACCACGAAGGTGTGCCCGTACCGCTGGTTGAACCGCACCGCCAGGTCCCGCGTCAGCTCCACATGCTGAACCTGATCGTCCCCGACCGGCACCTCGTCGGCCCCGTACGTAAGGATGTCCGCCGCCATCAGCACGGGATACGTCAGCAGGGACAGCCGCACACTCCCGCCCCGCGCCTGCTCCCGCCCGGCCTTCTCCTTGTACTGGATCATCCGCCGCATCTCACCGTCCGTGGCCAAGCACTCCAGCAGATACGACAGCCGCGCGTGCTCATCCACGTGACTCTGTACGAAGACGGTGCACAGGTGCGGATCCAGCCCCGCCGCCAGCAACAACGTCGCCGCCTGCCGACTCAGCCGACGCACCCGCGCCGGATCGTGGTCAACGGTCAGCGCATGCAGATCGACGATGCAGAACAGCGCTTCCGCCTCGTGCTGATCGACGGCGGCCCACCGCCGCATGGCGCCCAGGTAGTTCCCCAACGTCAGGTGCCCGGTCGGCTTGACCCCGCTGAAGACCCGTGTCATCTCTACTCCACCTCCTGGTCGAGGCCGCCGTCCCGGCCGGCCGACCCTCAGGAGTTCCGGAGGGAGAAACAAGAACGGCCGCCGAGGCGGCGGCCGTTGAGTGCATACGTGAGCACGGCCGCCGTCAGGCGGCCCACCACAGCTGGGTGCACGTACGCGTAGTCATGCGGCCCACAGTACGCCGCCAGGGCACCGTCCGGACCGAAGTTGACACACCCCGACCCGCTACGTACTGTTCTCCGAGTTGTCCGACGTGAGCGCCGACTCCGGTCGGTCCCCGGACAGCCATTCCGCAAGTACCAGCCGACACTCGACGACAGTGTTCTGCCGTCGCGCCATTGGCATGCGTATTAGCGAAATGAGGAATCCGCGTTCGAATGAACGCAGCCCCCGATTAGCGTCGGGAGCCGGGAATCCGCTAAAGTCTCACTCGTCGGAACGGCCCAAGGGCCGCGATGACAAGCCCCTCTGACTGGGAATCAGGCCCGAAAGGATCTGATAGAGTCGGAACCGCCGGAAAGGGAAACGCGAGAGCGGGAA
>NZ_JBWLKM010000026.1:0-106891 GCF_059026085.1 Streptomyces sp. a15
TGGGTCTTTGGCCGGTGCGGCGAGGGTGCGTGCCGGGCGCCGTGGGTGCTGTGCGGGACTTTCGAAACACCCCCTAGTGCCGCGGCAGGCAACGTTTGCCCGTCAAGGAGCGGCGTCCGGTGCGTGCTCTCGGCGTGCCGGCCGGAAGGCCCCGTCGATGGCCTGGATGTACTTGGGCTTTCGGCCGGTGCGGCGAGAGTGCGTGCCGGGCGTCGCGACGGGGCGAGCGTTGCCTGCCGGGGCACTAGGCACTCTTGCGATGCCGTTCGTGGTGACGGGCGACGCGGGCACGGTTGCCGCAGGACGGCTTGCACCACTCCTGGCGCGGGTGCTCCTTGAGGAAGTACCGCACACAGCGCGGCGCGTGGCAGGCCCGCAGCCGCTGCCGCTCGGGACCGTCGAGAAAGGCGATCGCGGCGTGCGCGAGCACCGCGGTGAGCTCGCCTCCGCCTCGTACGGCCTCATGCCGTACGACGGGTTCGGCGTCGTCGGCCCAGTGCAGCACGGGGACGGTGGGCGTACGAGCGGCCGCCGCGTTGAGCCGCCGCACGGCCTCGGCGAGGGGCAGGAGGCGGGCCGCGTCGGCGGGGCTCGGTTCGGCGGGCCGTACCGCCCGGGCGAAGAGGGCGCGGACGGCGGCGCGCAGATCACGGACGGCGGCGAGAGCGGCCTCGTCGGCGACGAACCCGGCTGCCTCCGGCAGGGCGTCGGGGCGGGCCCGGACCCAGGCGGTGAGACCGGCGGGGTCGGACAGGTCGTCGGCGACTTTGCCGTGGCCGTCGTGCCGGATGGTCAGGGCGAGGTCGAGGACGAGGCGGGCATCGCTGCTGATCGTGGCCTGCATGGAGCTAATGATAGGCACGGCGAAATCCATTAAATGGGGGTGTCTCAGTCCTCCGGCGGGGCCGGCGGCACCACCGCGACCGGGCTCGCCGCGTGCAGCAGGACGGCCTGGGTGACGGAGCCCATCATGCGGGCGGGTGCCAGCAGGCGGCGTCGGTGGCGGCCGACGACGACCAGGTCGGCGTCCTTCGAGGCGGCGACGAGGTGACCGGCCGCGTCGCCCGGCGCGATGTACGGCTCGGCCCGGACATCGGGGTGCCGGGCACTGTGCGGGGCGAGGAAGCCCTCGGCGAGGGCCCGGGTCTCACTCTCGACGGCGTCCTGGTCGATCATCACCGGGAGGAGTTCGCCGGGGGCCGCCCAGCTCTGGATGGGCCACGGGTAGGCGGCGACGACCTGGAGGCGCGCGCCGCGCAGGGCGGCCTCGGTGAAGGCGAAGGCGAGCGTGGCCTCGTCGGGGCTGTCCACCTGGAGGCCGACGACCACACGGGGACCGGGCCCGGCCGGCGCGTCGCCGTGGACCTCGCGGCCGGGCCGGGGCACCACCACCACGGGGCACTCGGCGTCGCGGGCGGCGGCCATGCTGGTGGAACCGAGCAGCAGGCTGGTGAAGCCGCCGCGGCCCCGGGAGCCGAGCACCATCAGCTGGGCGGTGGAACCGAGTTCGGGCAGCAGGACGCCGATGGCCCCGTCCAGACCGACGTACTCCGTGTCGGGCAGGTCGGCCCGGTTCTCCAGAAGGGCGCGCACGTCCGCGAGCACCTGGTCGTCCGCCGGCGCCGGCGCCGCGACGACCGGGGCTCCTGGCTGGGTCCAGGCGGCGTACTGCCGCACATGGGCCACCCGCAGCGGCGCCGCGCGCCGACGGGCGGCGTCGAGGGCCCAGTCCAGAGCGCGCAGGCTGTCGTCCGAACCGTCGACCGCCGCGACCACCGGCAGAGTGCTCATGCGTTCCTCACCTCCGGAGACGACCTTCGCTTCCTGGGGTCAGCCTTGCTCAGCATCGGCCCCGGGAGAGCGCTCAAGGTCGCGTGTCCGGAAAAACGGTCGGAACACCGCCGGATCGGCCCGTCAGCTCACGCAGGTCACGTGAGGTCGAACTCCCCTTCCCTCGCTCCCGACACGAACGCGCCCCACTCCGCGGGTGTGAAGATCAGGGAGGGGCTTTCGGGCCGGCCGCTGTTGCGCATCGCGATGAATCCCTCGACAAAGGCGATCTGGACATCCCCCAGGCCACGGCTGCTGGAGTGCCAGTCGGCGTTGCTGAGGTCCAGCTCGGGCTTGTCCCAGCCCATGAGCGGCTGCTGCTGGATGGTGGTCTCGGCCACGTCCGTGCTCCTCCCGATTGCGTCGTCCGCGGCCAGCCTAGCGATCGGCCCCGGGTGCCAACAGGCCACGTGAGGGGGACCTTTCAGGAGGCGGGAGGCTCGGACCCCACGAGCCACATGGAGAAGAACTGGGATCCGCCGCCGTAGGCGTGCCCGAGCACCCGGCGGGCCCCCTCCACCTGGTGTTCCCCGGCCTGACCGCGCACCTGGAGGGCGGCCTCCGCGAAACGGATCATGCCGGAGGCGCCGATCGGATTCGTCGACAGAACGCCGCCGGACATGTCGACGGGCAGGTCCCCGTCCAGTTCGGTCACCCCGGACTCGGTGAGCTTCCAGCCCTCGCCCTCGTCGGCGAAGCCGAGGTTCTCCAGCCACATGGGCTCGTACCAGGAGAACGGCACGTACATCTCGACGGCGTCGATCTCCCGGCGCGGGTCTGCGATCCCGGCCTGCCGGTACACGTCGGCCGCGCAGTCCTTGCCGGCCTGCGGCGACACGGCGTCCTTGCCCGCGAACAGGGTGGGTTCGCTGCGCATCGCGCCGCCGTGCATCCAGGCGGGCGGCCGGGGCGAGCGGGCGGCTCCCGCGCGGTCGGTGAGGACCATCGCGCAGGCTCCGTCGGAGGAGGGGCAGGTCTCCGAGTAGCGGATCGGGTCCCAGAGCATGGGCGAGGCCTGGACCTTCTCCAGGGTGATGTCATGCTCGTGCAGGTGCGCGTACGGGTTCTTCAGCGCGTTGCGCCGGTTCTTGTACGCGACCAGGGAGCCGACGGTGTCGGGGGCGCCGCTGCGTCGCATGTAGGCGCGCACGTGCGGGGCGAAGAACCCGCCCGCCCCGGCCAGCAGCGGCTGCTGGAAGGGGATGGGCAGGGACAGTCCCCACATGGCGTTGGACTCGGACTGCTTTTCGAAGGCGAGGGTGAGCACGGTGCCGTGGACCCTTGCCGCCACCAGATTGGCGGCGACCAGCGCGGTCGACCCGCCGACCGAGCCCGCCGTGTGCACCCGCAGCATCGGCTTGCCCACCGCACCCAGCGCGTCGGCCAGGTACAGCTCCGGCATCATCACGCCCTCGAAGAAGTCGGGCGCCTTGCCGATGACGACGGCGTCGATGTCCGCCCAGTCCAGCTCGGCGTCGTCCAGGGCCCTTCGGGCGGCCTCCCGCACGAGCCCCGCGATGGACACGTCCCGGCGTGCCGCCACGTGCTTGGTCTGGCCGATGCCTACGACGGCCACGGGCTCCTTGCTCATCGTGGATCCCCTTCGAGTACGGCGACCAGGTTCTGTTGGAGGCAGGGTCCGGAGGTGGCGTGGGCGAGGGCCCGGTCGGACGCGCCGCGGTGGATGCGGGCGGCGGCCTCGCCGATGCGGATGAGGCCGGCGGCCATGACCGGGTTGGCGGCGAGGGCGCCTCCGGAGGGATTCACCCGCACGTCGTCGTCCAGCCGGAGAGCCTTGCGCAGGACGACCTCCTGCGAGCTGAACGGTGCGTGCAACTCGGCGGTGTCGACGGGCCGTTCGAAGGCACCCGCCTTTTCTGCGGCCAGTCGGGCGGACGGTGAGTCGGTGAGGTCGCGGACGCCGAGGCCGTGTGCCTCGATGCGGTGGTCGATGCCCCGGATCCAGGCGGGCCGCGCGCACAGGTCCCGGGCCCGGTCCCCGGCCGCGAGGACGACCGCGGCGGCGCCGTCGCCGACGGGCGGGCAGTCGCCGGTGCGCAGGGGCCGTACGACGTAGTCCCCCTGGGCCGCGGTGTCCGTCTCCGAGCTGCGGCTACGGGCCGCCACGGCGGCCAGGGCGGGCTCGTCCGTCGCACCCGTGTCGATGAGTGCCTGCGCCTGGAGGGCGGCCAGGGCGACGGAGTCGGGCCACAGGGGTGCCACGTAGTACGGGTCGAGCTGTCGGGTCAGGACGTCGCGGACGGAGCCGGGTGACGACTTGCCGTAGGAGTACACCAGGGCGGTGTCGGCATCGCCGGTCAGGAGCTTGGTCCACGCCTCGTACAGCGCCCACGCGCCGTCCATCTCGACATGGGACTCGGAGATCGGCGGCCAGGCGCCGACCCCGTCGAGGGCGAGGGTGAAGGAGAAGGCGCGGCCCGCGAGGTAGTCGCAGGAACCGGAGCAGGTGAAATCGATGTCCGCGGTCTTCAGGCCGGTGCGGTCGAGCACCTCGTGCAGGACGGGCATGAGCATCTCCACCTCGGAGAGCTCGTCGGCGGTGCGCAGGTGGCCGGTGTGCGCGAAGGCGACGACGGCGACATCCCTGAGTGGCTGCATCTACAACAGCTCCTTGTACGTCTCGTAGTCCGCGTCGGGTTCGCCGGTGGGCCGGTAGTGGTCGGGGTGGCGGGATCCTTCCGTCCACACGGGTTCGACGCGCAGGCCCATGCGCACCCGGTCGTAGGGGATGCCTCCGATGCGGCCGTGCAGGGCGAGGTCGGCGCCGTCGAGGGCGATGTGCGCGTAGACGTACGGCACCTCGATGTCGAGGTTCTTCGCCTTGATGTTGACGATGCAGAAGGTGGTGACCGTGCCTCGGGGACCCACTTCCACCTGTTCCGATGTCGCGAGACCACATGTGGGGCACGCACCCCTCGGCGGGACGTACACCTTTCGGCAGGACGGGCACCGCTCGCCGACGATGCGCCGGTCGCCGAGTGCGTGGATGTAGGCGGACTGGGCGCGGCCGGGCGTGTAGGTGTAGTCGAGGCGGGCCGGGGCGACGATGCCGGTGACCGGGTTCTCGAACTCGCCGGTGTGGCCCGTCGGGTCGGCCGGGTCGCCGTCGTACGGCTCGAAGCAGGCGATGTCGGTGATGGCTCCCGCGCGTTCGTCGGCCCAGCGGATGCGGACGCGCATGCCGGTGTGCACGGCGTCGGGGCCGGGGGCGTCGAGGGTGTGCAGCAGGGCGGTGTCGGCGCCGTCGAGGCGGACCAGGACCCAGGCGAAGGGGGTGGACAGGGGCTGGCCGCGGCGGGGGGCGTGGTTCCAGGCCCAGGTGGTGACCGTGCCGGTGGGGGCTACCTCGACAAAGCTGCCGAGGTCGCGGATCTCCTCGGCGGTGACGGGGTCGTACTCGACGGGTGGGACGAGCGTCCGGCCGTCGCCGGTCTTCACCCCGAGCACGACGCGTTCGCGCAGGCCGGTGAGGAAGGCGCTCTGGACGGGGCCGAGGGAGCGGGTGAAGGGGAACTCGACGACGAGCGGCGCTTTGAGGACTTCGGGCATCCCGGATGTCTCCTTCTGCGGGAGGTCGGACGCGCTGGTACGAGTGGTCAGGCGCGCTTGTACTCGGGCGGTCGTTTCTCCGCGAAGGCGCGGGCGCCCTCCTTGGCGTCGGCGGTGTCGAAGATCGGCCAGCCGCGCTCGAGTTCGGCGGCGAGTCCGTCGGCCTCGGTCATCTCGGCGGTCTCGTACACGGATGCCTTGACGGCCTCGACGGCGAGCGGGCCGCAGGCGTTGATGCGTTCGGCGATCTCGAGGGCCTTGTCGAGTGCCGTGCCGTCGGGGACGACGTGGCCGATCAGACCGATGCCCGCGGCCTCGCGGGCGGTGTAGGGGCGGCCGGTGAGGAGCATCTCCAGGGCGTGGGTGCGCGGGATCTGCCGTTGCAGCCGGACGGTGGAGCCGCCGATCGGGAACAGTCCGTGTTTGACCTCGAAGAGCCCGAAGGTCGCCGACTCGCCCGCGACCCGGATGTCGGTGCCCTGGAGGATCTCGGTGCCTCCGGCGACGCAGTACCCCTCGACGGCGGCGATCACCGGTTTGCGGGGGCGGTGGTGGCGCAGCATCGCCTTCCAGTGCAGGTCCGGGTCGGCCTTGAGCCGGTCCCGGTGCTGCTCGCCCTCCATTCCCCGGCCGGCGAGGGCCTTGAGGTCCATGCCGGCGCAGAACGCGCCGCCCGCGCCGGTGAGCACGATCGAGCGGACCTCGTCGGCCTCGTCGGCCTCGAGCCAGCCGTCGTACAGGCCGACGAGCATGGACAGCGAGAGCGCGTTCCTGGCGTCGGGCCTGTTGAGCGTGAGCACCAGTGTGGCGCCTTCGCGCCGCACGGTGAGGTGTTCCGTCCCACCCATTGCCCATCTCCCCTCTGAAAGAACGAGAACAGGTTGCAGGAGGCGCCTGGGCACTTCAAGGGTTTTCTGACACTCAGTCAGATTTCTTCGACGCGGACCCTTCACAGTTGCGGCCCCCTTTGCTCAGATGGCGGCGAACCGTCGAAGCACCAGGGCCCGTCCGAGGTCAGGAGGAGCGGTGGAGTACAACCTTGCCGACCTGTTCGAGTCGGTCGTCGACGTGGTCGCGGACCGCGAGGCGCTCGTGTACATCGACCACCCCGGTACGGGAGCGGAGCGCCGGCTGACCTACGCGGAACTGGACGCCGCCGCCAACCGCGTCGGCCACCATCTCCTCGACAGCGGGGTACGTCCCGGCGAGCATGTCGGGCTGCACCTCTACAACGGCGTCGAGTACCTCCAGACCGTGCTGGGGTGCCTGAAGGCGCGGATCGTGCCGGTCAACGTCAACTACCGTTACGTAGAGGACGAGTTGGTCTATCTCTACCGGGACGCCGATCTGGTGGCCCTGGTTTTCGACGCGGAGTTCACGGACCGGGTGGCGGCGGCGCTGCCGCACACGGACGCGCTGCGGCATCTGGTGCGGGTCGGGACGCCGGCGCCGGGGGCGGCCGAGGTGGCCGCCGTGGATTTCGCGGCGGCGGAAGCCTCCGGCTCCCCGGAGCGCGGGTTCCCCTCCCGGTCGGGCGACGACCAGTTCATCATCTACACCGGTGGAACCACGGGGATGCCCAAGGGCGTGATGTGGCGCCAGGAGGACCTGTTCTTCTCGGGGCTCGGCGGCGGCGCGCCGACCGGCGAACCGGTGAAGAAGCCGGAGGAACTCGCCGAGCGGGTCGCGGCCGGTGGTGCGGGGATCACCTTCTTCCCGGCTCCCCCGCTGATGCACGGCACCTCCACGCTCACCGCGTTCATCGGGTTCAACTTCGGTCAGCGGGTCGTGCTGCACCGCAAGTTCGTGCCCGAGGAGGTGCTGCGGACGATCGAGACGGAGAAGGTCACCAGCATGTCGCTGGTGGGCGACGCGATGCTGCGGCCCCTGATCGACGCGCTGGAAGGTCCGCTGAAGGGCACCGACATGTCGTCGATGTTCAGCGTGTCGTCGTCGGGGGCGATCATGTCGGACACGGTCCGCCGGCAGTTCCAGGCGCTCGTCCCGAATGTGATGCTGCTCAACAACTTCGGCTCCTCCGAGTCCGGCTTCAACGGTACGGCTACGGAGGACTCCGGCCCCGAGCGCGGCTTCCGCGTCCGCGTCAACTCCCGTACCCAGGTGGTCGATCCTGCGACGTACGAGCCGGTCGCGGTCGGCGAGGTGGGCCGGGTCGCGCAGTGCGGCCATGTGCCGCTCGGCTACTACAGCGACCCGCACAAGACCGCCGAGACCTTCTTCGAGAAGGACGGCGAGCGGTGGGTGCTGCTCGGCGACATGGCCACCGTCGACGAGGAGGGCGTGGTCACCGTCCTCGGCCGGGGCTCGCAGTGCATCAACACGGGCGGCGAGAAGGTGTATCCGGAGGAGGTCGAGCAGGCGCTCAAATCCCATCCGGACGTGTACGACGCGCTGGTCGCCGGGGTGCCGGACGTGAAGTGGGGCCACCATGTGGCGGCCGTGGTGCAGTTGCGCGAGGGGGCGGTCCGGCCGTCCCTGGAGGACGTCCAGGCGCACTGCCGGTCCCGGCTCGCCGGGTACAAGGTCCCGCGTCAACTGGTGATCACGGAGGCCGTGCGGCGCTCGCCCAGCGGCAAGGCGGACTACCGGTGGGCGCGGGAGGTGGCAGTGGCCGCGGACGGGTGAATCTCGGACCCGTGCGATTGAACCGAAGGTGACGTGCGGACGTACTGGTGATGGCAGGCTCGGCCCCAGGGCCATGTTTGCCATGCCATTGCACGACCGCACGGAAGGACCATCGGGTGTCGCTCTTCACTCGCTCTCGCCAACTGCCGGACACCGAGGGCGGGGCGGAGGCGGACGGTGACACCGCCGCGGCGGCAGAGGAGACGAGAGCGCCCCAGGAGACGGCACAGGAGACGGGAAAGCAGACGGGAGAGGACGTCGTCGAGCAAACCGGCGCCGTCGAAACGGCGGACTCACCGTCACCAGGCTGGTTCGGCTGGCGCCGTCGCTACCCCCGTACGGCACGCGGCGTGAGCGTGGGAACAACTGTGCTGGCCGGTGTGCTGGTGCTCGGCTCGCTGCTCATGCCCGCCCGGCTCGACCGGATCTCGCTCCAGTGGTTCCTCCGCATCCCCGCCGAAGCGATCCTGCTGGCAGGCGTGCTGCTCATGCTGCCTCCGAAGCCACGGCGGATCGCGAGCGTCGTCTCGGGGGTGTTCCTCGGACTGTTCACCGTCCTGAAGTTCCTCGACATCGGCTTCCGCCAGTTCCTGGCCCGGCCGTTCGACCTGGTCTTCGACTGGATTCTGCTGGAGGGTGCGACGGACTTCCTCAGGGAGTCGTTCGGCCGCTCAGGTCAGGTGCTCGCGGTGACCGGGGTGATCGTCCTGATTGTTGCCGTGCTCGTGCTGAGCACGCTCGCCGTGGTGCGGCTGACGAACGTGATGGCCCGAAACCGACCCGTGGCCGTCCCCACGGTCCTCGTCCTCGCCACCGCGTGGATCACCTGCTTCACTCTGGGCGTGCAGTTCGGCGGTCTCGCGGTCGCCACCAAGGGCAACACCGAATACCTCGCCAACCGTGTGCAGCAGGTGCGCGACGGCCTCGGGGACGCCCAGGTCTTCAAGAAGCAGGCCGCCGTCGACGCCTTCGCCGACACACCGCCCGACCAGCTGCTGACCGGACTGCGCGGCAAGGACGTCCTGTTCACCTTCGTCGAGAGCTACGGCCGGGTCGCGATCGACGACCCGGAGATGGCACCGGAGATGGACGCGACCCTCAAGGAGGGCACGAGCAGGTTGGAGGCGGCCGGGTTCGCGTCGCGCAGCGCCTGGCTCAGGTCGCCGGTGACGGGGGCCGGCAGCTGGCTCGCCCACTCGACGTTCCTGTCCGGCCTGTGGGTCAAGAACCAGCAGCGGTACGGGAGTCTGACCACGGGCGACCGGGCGACCCTCACCAGCTACTTCCAGAAGACCGGTGACTGGCGCACGGTCGGCATCGTCCCGGGTGTGCGGAAGGCCTGGCCCGAGGGCAAGTTCTTCGGCCTCGACCACATCTACGACTCCGAGCACCTCGGCTACCAGGGCCCGTACTTCAGCTGGACGCCCGTGCCCGACCAGTTCAGCCTGGAGGCCTTCGAACGCCTGGAGCACGGCAAGAAGAACCGTGACCCGATCATGGCCGAGATCATTCTCGCCTCCAGCCACAACCCCTGGTCCCCCAACGCGCGCATGATCGACTGGGAGGACCTCGGTGACGGTTCGGTCTTCCACCAGATCAAGAAGGAGGGCACGAACCCCACGCAGGTGTGGAAGGACCAGAAGCGCGTGCGCACCGAGTACCGCAAGTCCATCCAGTACTCCGTCGACAGCCTGACCGAGTGGGTCGAGCGCTACGGCGACGACGACACCGTCCTCGTCTTCCTCGGCGACCACCAGCCCGTCCCGACCGTCACCGCGGGCGACACCAGCAAGGACGTGCCGATCACGATCGTCGCCCGCGACCAGAAGGTGCTCGACAGGATCTCCGACTGGGGCTGGACGGAGGGCCTCAAGCCCGCCGAGAACGCTCCGCAGTGGGGCATGGACAAGTTCCGCGACCGCTTCATGACGGCGTACGCCAAGTGAGGTTCACGCCGCCAGGAACGCCTCCACGACGGCGAGGAACTCCGCCGGCCGGCTCTCGTGCACCAGATGCCCGGCGTCGATCGTCACCAGGCGGGCGTCGGCAAGGGGTTCGGCGAGCGCGGTGACCTGGTCCTGCGGTATCAGGCTGGTCGGCCCGCCTGCGATGAGCAGCGTCGGCATGGTGATCCGCCCCATGTGGTCCCACCACACAGGATCAGGGGCGTTGCGCTGTGCGTCGGTGGCCCGCACCATGGCCCAGTCGAACGGCAGGGCTCCGTCGGGTCGTTCGGTGGGCGCTCGGGGTGGATCGAGGGGCAGCGGCGCGGTACGTCCTCCAGGACGAGGCGGCGTACCACCTCGGGCGCATGCTGCTGCGAGCAGGCAGGCGACGGCACCTCCCAGTGAGTGCCCGACGACGTCGACGCGGCCGATGCCGAGGCCGGTGAGGAAGGCGAGGACGTCGTCGCGCATGGCCTCGTACGCGTACGCCTCCTGCCCGGCACCCGGTTGCGTGCCCGGCCAGTCGCTGTGCCCGTGGCCGCGCAGGTCGGGGGCGTAGACCCGGCGCGGGCGCGGTCCCGTGGCGAGTCGCTCGGCGACCGGCGTCCAGTCGGCGCCGTCGGCTCCGCGGGAGTGGAGCAGGAGGACGGGCGGCGCGTCCTCGGCGCCCCAGGTGCGGTACGCGAGGGTGATGCCGTTCGCCTTGAGGGTGTCCATGCCGGGCAACGTAGCCAGAGGGGCACCGGGTCACACGGTTACTCTGCCGAGGGCAGAGAGACCTCGTCTCCGTCCAGGAACGCGACGGCACGCCGTACGAACCACTCCGGGTCGTCCAGCCAGGGGTAGTGCCCCGCGCCGGGCTGGACCGCGAACTCGGCGTTCGGGAACACCTCGGCGGATCGGCGGGCGAGTTCGGGCCGCGGGCCGCCGTCGAGCTCGCCGGCGAGGACGAGGACGGGCGAGTCCAGGCTCGCGAGGGCGGTCCGGGTCGTCGGCGGGTCGTAGGCGCCCTCGGAGCCGTACCGGTCGGCGGCCTCGTCGTTGCACTGCTCGTCCGCGCGGGCGTCGTGGGCCTTCGCCGCCTCGTCCCAGCGCCCGTAGAAGAAGGGCAGGAACGCCGGGTCGAAGTCACCCTTTCCTGCCACCCAGGCCTCGAAGGCGGGGAACGCCTCCTCGAACCACGGCTCATCCGCCCGCAGCCGCGCCGCGGCCAGCCGGTCCTCGCCCGTCGCCGGCATGCCCAACGCCCAGGGTGTCGCCGTGACCAGCACCAGCCGCCCCACCCGCGCCGGGTACCGGGCCGCGTACAGCATGGCCAGACTCCCGCCCGCCGAGTGCCCGAGCACGTCCATGTGCGCGAGCCCCATATGGGCCCGCAACGCCTCCACATCGTCCACGAGCCGGTCGCACCGGTAGGTCGCCGGATCCGCCGGCACCGCGGAGCCACCGGTTCCGCGCAGGTCGAGCAGCACCAGCCGCCGATGCACGGCGAGTCCCCCCAGATCCCCGAGATAGCCGGAGGCACGCATCGGCCCTCCGGGCAGCACGACGAGCGGGGTGCCCTCGCCCCGGACGTGGTAGGCGAGTTCGGTCCCGTCGGGCGCGGTGAAGGTCGGCATGGCACCGATCATGGCGACCGCCCGCCGCACCCGCAACGGAGTTCCTCAGAGGGCGAAGGGCCGGTAGGCCAGAGCCGCGTCGACTATGCGTTGTGCCGAGGCGCCCTCGAGGTCGGCGGGCGGATGGAAGATCAGGTCGGCCGCCGCCGGGTGCGCCACGTTCGTCTCGAACAGCCGCAGGAAATAGTCCTGTTCCGGCTCCGACACCGCCTCCGACTCCGACTCCGACTCCATAACTCTGCGGACGATCTCCACGAGTTCGTCCCGCGTGATGTCCGGCACCCGCGGACACACCGGACGCCCCGCCTCCACCGCGAAGTCGTGCGTGCTTCGTGATCCGAAGTGGGCGAGGAAGTCGTACGGCCCGTACTCGTGCCCGGTGTCCGCGTTGAACGCAGGCGATCGCGCAGCAACTCCGGTCTCAGATCCACGGCCCCATTCTCCGCCGCGCCACGCCGAGAAAACCCGAACCGCCCCCTTGCCTCGGCCCGGGTGTCCTGGATTACTGATCCCGAACACCTCGACCGAATGATCGGTCGCCTGGATTGTCACGCTTGGTGAGGGTGAGGTGCCGATGGTGGACGCGACGGATGTGTCCGGCTCGACGGACCGGTTCGACTCGGGAGAGCGGCTCGACGAAGCGGCGTTGCGGGCACTGCAGTTGGAGCGGTTGCGGAGATCGCTGCGGCACGCCTACGACAACGTGCCGTTCTATCGCCAGTCCTTCGACAAGGCCGGGGTTCGTCCGGAGGACTGCCGCTCCCTCGCCGACCTGGCCCGCTTTCCGTTCACGACCAAGGCGGACCTGCGCGAGAACTATCCGTACGGGATGTTCGCCGTACCCCAGGACCGGATCCGGCGCATCCACGCCTCCAGCGGCACCACCGGCCGCCCGACCGTCGTCGGTTACACCGAGGGCGACCTCTCCCTGTGGGCCGACATGGTGGCCCGTTCCCTGCGCGCGGCAGGCGCACGGGCCGGGGACAAGGTGCATGTGGCGTACGGATACGGGCTGTTCACCGGAGGGCTGGGCGCGCACTACGGGGCCGAACGGCTCGGCTGTACGGTCATCCCCGCGTCCGGCGGTATGACGGCCCGCCAGGTCCAGCTGATCCAGGACCTCGGGCCCGAGATCATCATGGTCACGCCGTCGTACATGCTGACGATCCTCGACGAGTTCGAGCGGCAGGGCGTCGACCCGCGCGGCACCTCGCTGCGGGTGGGTGTCTTCGGGGCCGAGCCCTGGACCGAGCGGATGCGGCAGGAGATCGAGGAGCGGTTCGCGATCGACGCGGTGGACATATACGGGCTGTCGGAGGTGATGGGCCCGGGGGTCTCGCAGGAGTGCGTGGAGACCAAGGACGGACTGCACGTGTGGGAGGACCACTTCTTCCCCGAGGTCGTCGACCCGATCACCGGTGAGGTGCTGCCGGACGGCGAGCGGGGCGAGCTGGTCTTCACCTCGCTCACCAAGGAGGCGATGCCGGTCGTGCGGTACCGGACGCGGGACCTGACGCGGCTGCTGCCGGGTACGGCCCGGGTGTTCCGGCGGATGGAGAAGGTCACCGGCCGCAGCGACGACATGGTGATCCTGCGCGGGGTGAACCTCTTCCCCACCCAGATCGAGGAGATCGTGCTCCGCACACCGGGTGTCGCCCCCCACTTCCAGCTCCGGCTCACCCGCGAGGGCCGCCTCGACGCCCTCACCGTGCGGGCGGAGGCCCGGCCCGACGCCACGCCCGAGGACCGGGACACGGCCGCGCGGGCCATCACGGCGGCCGTGAAGGGCGGCACCGGTGTCTCGATCGCCGTCGAGATCGTGGATCCGGAGTCGCTGGAGCGGTCCGTGGGCAAGATCCGGCGGATCGTGGACCTGCGGACGGGCTAGGGGGTGTCGAGGTCAGTGGCCCGCGAACCGGTCCCGCAGCTCCCGCTTGAGGATCTTCCCGCTCGCGTTGCGCGGCAGCTCGTCCACGAACACCACCCGCTTCGGTGCCTTGAAGTGGGGGAGCTTCTCGCGGGCGTGGGCGATGAGGTCCTCCTCCGTGACCTCGCCGCGCGGGACGACGACCGCCGTGACGGCCTCGATCCACCGCTCGTCGGGCAGGCCGATGACGGCGGCCTCGGCGACGGCGTCGTGGGTGTAGAGCGCGTCCTCGACCTGGCGTGAAGCGATCACCACGCCACCGGAGTTGATGACGTCCTTCACCCGGTCGACGATCGTGAAGTAGCCGTGGGCGTCACGCACCGCGAGGTCGCCGGAGCGGAACCAGCCGTCGCGGAAGGCCTCGGCCGTCTCCTCGGGCTTGTCCCAGTAGCCCTCGCACAACTGCGGGGAGCGGTAGACGATTTCGCCGGGCGTGCCGTCGGGCACGTCCTTGCCGTCCTCGTCGACCACGCGGGCGTCCACGAAGAGGACGGGACGGCCGCAGGAGTCCATGCGGCCCTTGTGCTCGTCGGGAGCGAGGACGGTGGCCAGGGGGCCGATCTCGCTCTGCCCGAAGCAGTTGTAGAAGGCGAGTTTCGGGAGGCGTTCGCGCAGCCGCTCCAACACGGGCACCGGCATGATCGACGCGCCGTAGTACGCCTTGCGCAGACCGCTGAGGTCACGGGTCGGGAAGTCCGCACGGTTCGTCAGGCCGATCCACACCGTGGGCGGGGCGAACAGGCTGTCCGCGCGGCCGGTCTCGATCAGTTCGAAGAGGCGGTCGCCGTCCGGCGCGTCCAGGATGATGTTGGTGGCTCCCACCGCGAGGTAGGGCAGCAGGAACACGTGCATCTGCGCCGAGTGGTACAGCGGCAGCGAGTGCACCGGCCGGTCGCCCGCGCTGAGGTCGAGGGCGGTGATCGCGCTCAGGTACTCGTGCACCAGGGCGCGGTGCGTCATCATCGCGCCCTTGGGCAGCGCCGTCGTCCCGGAGGTGTACAGCAGCTGCACCAGGTCCTCGCTGCGCGGTTCGGGACCGTCGTACGCGGGTGTCGTGGCCAGCCGTGCCAGCAGGGAGTCCTCGGCGTCGCGCAGGGGCAACGTAGGGACCTCGCCGGGAAGTTGTGCGGCCAGGTCGGGGTCGGTGAGGACCAGGCTGCTGCCGGACTGGCCGACCAGGTACGCCAGGTCGTCGCCGGTGAGGTTCTGGTTGACCGGCACGTGCACGAGGCCCGCGCGGGCGCAGGCGAGGAAGCCGATCAGATAGGCGTCGGAGTTGTGGCCGTAGGCGCCGACCCGGTCGCCGGGGTCGAGGCCCTGGTCGAGCAGGAGGCTCGCCGCGCGGGACACGGCCTCGTCGAGTTCCTCGTACGTCCAGGAGCGGTCACCGTACTCCACCGCCACCCGTGCCGGGGTGCGTCGGGCGCTGCGTCGCAGCACCCCGTCAACCGTGCTGCCGTGTCCGGGCGTCATGACACATGATCCTCGGTCCGCGGAAGAAGGAGGTCAAGCACCGGGGAACCGCTGTCGAACTCGCCGCACTTCAGCGGCCAGACCCGGTCGTTCTCCGGCGAGCGCTGATCGTGTGGTCCCGTCCCGCCCGGGGCGGGACCACAGGTCCCGTCAGGCGGGGACGTGGCCGAGCTTGTCCGGGTTGAGGACCACGTAGATGCCGTCGATGCGGTCGTCACGCACGTCGATGGTGACGAGCTGGGCGATGCCGTCGACGGTGATCGAGAGGGCGGGGCGGCCGTTGACGTCCACGCGGCGCGGTGTGCCGTAGGGGTAGCGGGCAACCAGGTCCGCGGCGAAGGGGATGACCTGCTGGCCGCCCTCGATCGGCCACAGGGCCGCCCGGACCTTGCCGCCGCCGTCGTTCCAGGCGACGACGTCCTCGGTCAGCAGCCCGGTCAGCCGGGACACGTCGCGGCTCTGCGCGGCCTCCAGGAACCGCGCCAGCAGCTTGGCGTGGTCCTCCTCACAGAGCGCGAACCGGTCGCGTCCGGCGGCGAGCCGACGGCCGGTGCGCAGATGCAGTCGGCGGCAGTTCGTCTCGGTGGCGTCGAGGATGCGGGCGATCTCGCCGTACGGAAGTTCGAGGGCCTCGTGCAGCACGAAAACCGCGCGTTCCTGGGGTGACAGACGCTCCATCAAGTGGACGGTGGCATAGGCGACCGTGCTCCGCAGCCCGGACGTGTCCAGCGGGCCCAGGGCGTCGGTGGCCACCGGTTCGGGCAGCCAGGGCCCGGTGTACGTCTCGCGGGTCACCTGGGCCGACTTGAGCCGGTCGAGGGCGAGCCGCGCGACGACGGTGACGAGGAAGGCCCGGGGGGCGTGGGTCTGGGCGGGCTCGGTGCCGGTCCATCGCAGGTGGGCGTGGTGGACGATGTCCTCGGCGTCCCCCATGGTGCCGAGCAGCCGGTAGGCGAGCCCGAGCAGCAGGGGACGGTAGGTCTCGAACTGCTCGGTCGCCGGCTCCGGGGTATCCAATTTCCGTGTCCTTCCCAGTCGTTCGGTGCGGTGGTCGCCGTCGGTGCGGGGTCCCAGTCAACTCCGCCGCGTCCCCGTCGCGCCACTCGGCGTAACGGGAACGCGGGTCGGGAGTGCGGGCGGCGTGCGCGGTCCGCCCCGCGCACGCCGTTCATGACGGCCGGCCGCCGACGAGGGGTCCGTCGGCACTGCAGCTCGGCTCAGGAAGGTCCGGCAGGTCACACGGGGCGGGTACGGCCCTCCCAGTACGGCTCCCGCAACCGGCGCTTGTACAGCTTGCCGTTGGGGTCCCGGGGCATCTCCGTGATGAAGTCGACGCTCTTGGGCCGCTTGTACCCGGCGAGTTGCCCGGCGCAGTGGTCGAGGAGCGCGGCGGCGAGGGCGGGGCCCGGCTCGAAGCCGGGGGCGGGTTCGACGACGGCCTTGACCTCCTCGCCCCAGTCTTCGTGCGGGATGCCGAAGGCGGCGGCGTCGGCGACGGCGGGGTGGGCGAGCAGGGCGGACTCGATCTCGGCCGGGTAGATGTTGACGCCGCCCGAGATGATCAGGTCGATCTTGCGGTCGCGGAGGAAGAGGTAGCCGTCCTCGTCGAGGAGTCCGAGGTCGCCGACGGTGAAGAAGTCGCCGATGCGGTTCTTGCGCGTCTTGGCGTCGTCCTTGTGGTATGAGAAGCCGCCGGTGTTCATCTTCAGGTACACCGTGCCGAGTTCGCCGGGCGGCAGCCGGTTGCCGTCGTCGTCGAAGACCGCGAGCTCGCTGATGGGCCAGGCCTTGCCGACGGTGCCGGGCTTCTTCAGCCAGTCCTCGGTGGTCGCGAAGGCACCGCCGCCCTCGCTGGCCGCGTAGTACTCCTCCACACAGTGGCCCCACCAGTCGATCATGGCTCGTTTGACGTGGTCAGGGCAGGGGGCGGCGCCGTGGATGGCGTGCCGCATGGACGAGACGTCGTAGCGCGCCTTGATGTCGTCCGGGAGGGCCAGCAGCCGGTGGAACTGGGTCGGGACCATGTGGGTGTGCGTGCACTTGTGGGTGTCGATGAGGCGGAGCATCTCCTCGGGCGTCCACTTGTCCATCAGGACCAGGCGGTGGCCGATGTGCAGCGACGCGCCGGCGAACTGGAGTACGGCCGTGTGGTAGAGCGGCGAGCAGACGAGGTGCACGTTGTCGTCGAACGGCCGGATGCCGAAGATGCCGAGGAAGCCTCCGAGGTACGCCTCCTCGGGGGCTTTGCCGGGCAGGGGGCGCCGGATGCCGCGCGGACGGCCGGTGGTGCCCGAGGTGTAGTTCATGACCCAGCCGAGGGTGCGGTCGGCGGGCGGCGACTCCGGTTGTCCGTCGAGGAGTTCGGCGTACGGCCGGAAACCCTCGACCGTGCCGACGGCGTATCGGTGGGTGGCGGGGAGGCCGGCCTCGTCGGCGGCATGGCGGGCGGGGCCGGCGAACCGTTCGTGGGTGAGGAGCACCTTGGCGCCGGAGTCGGAGACGATCCAGGCGATCTCGGGGCCGACGAAGTGGTGGTTGACGGGGACGAGGTAGAAGCCGGCCTGCGAGGCGGCGAGGTACGCGGTGAAGAACTCCACGCCGTTGGGCAGGACGACGGCGAAGGCGTCACCGCGTTCGAGCCCGGCGGCGCGCAGCCCGTGCACCAGCCGGTTGGCCTCGGCGTGCAGCCGACCGGCGGTCCACTCCTCGCCGTCGGGCGCGACGAGGACCCCGCGCTCGGGGTCGGCGGTGGCCTGGGCCCAGAATCCGATCGGGGGCTGAGTCACTCCTGGCTCCTTCCAGCGATCCGGTTGACGCGGTCGACGGCCTCCTCGAAGCCGCGCGTGAGGTCGTCGAAGACCTCCTGGACGCTCCGTTCGCTGTTCATCCGGCCGACGATCTGCCCGACGGGCGTCCCGAGCAGCGGCTCCACCTCGTACTTCTGGATCCGCGAGACCGCCTCGGCGACCAGCAGTCCCTGCAGGGGCATGGGGAGCGTGCCGGGTCCGTTCGGGTCGTCCCAGGCGTCGGTCCATTCGGTACGCAGCTGTCGTGCGGGTTTCCCGGTCAGCGCGCGCGAGCGGACGGTGTCGCCGGATTCGGCCGCGAGGAGCTTCTGGGTCAGGGCGCTTGAGTGCAGGTCGGCTTCGGTGGTGGTCAGCCACAGGGAGCCGAGCCACACGCCTTGGGCGCCGAGGGCGAACGCCGCGGCCACCTGCCGGCCACTGCCGATACCGCCGGCCGCGAGGACGGGCAACGGGCCGACGGCGTCGACGACTTCGGGCGTGAGCACCATCGAGGCGATCTCGCCGGTGTGGCCGCCCGCCTCGTAGCCCTGCGCCACGACGATGTCGATGCCCGCGTCCGCGTGCTTGCGGGCGTGCCGGGCGCTGCCCGCGAGGGCGGCGACGAGGACGTCCTGGTCGTGGGCGCGCTCGATGACGTCGGCGGGCGGCGAACCGAGCGCGTTGGCCAGCAACTTGATCGGATAGTCGAAGGCGACGTCCAGCTGGTTGCGGGCGACCTGCTCCATCCAACCGGTGATGCGCCAGCCGGAGGCCTCGCCCTCGGCGAGTTCGGGGACTCCGTACTTGGCGAGGGTGTCCTTGACGTACTGGCGATGTCCCTCGGGGATCATCGCCTCCACGTCCGCCTCCGTGACGCCCTCGACCTTCTTGGCGGGCATGACGACATCCAGCCCGTAGGGCATGCCGTCGACGTTCGCCTCGATCCAGTCCAGGTCGCGTTTGAGGTCGTCGGGGGCCGTGTAGCGGACCGCGCCGAGCACTCCGAAGCCGCCGGCCCGGCTGATGGCCGCGGCGACGGCGGGGAACGGCGTGAAGCCGAAGACGGCGTGCTCGACTCCCAGTGTCTTGCTCAGCTCCGTCTGCATGGGCGCAGGATGCCGCAGTCGCCCCGACGACGGAAGAGCCTTTCTGATGCTCCGTCAGATTTCTGGACTCCGCAGCAGCCCGCGCCTACGCCCGCATGCCCCGTTGACACACCGCACACCTGACACGAAAGTTTCACAGCGCAAGGTGATCCCGGAAAGATACTTTCAGGCAGCGGGAGGTACACCCATGACGGAAGACGCGGCGGGCAACGGGGCGGGCAGAGCGACGGACGGGCCCAGGCCGGGGCTGAACCGCCGTCAACTGGGCAGACGCGCCCTGGCCCTGGGCGGCGCGCTGGCCATCGCCCCCTTCCCCGCGGGCCCGGCGTCCGCCGCCCCGCGGACCGCGCACCCCACGCTGCGCCGCGGCTCCCCCGAGAGAGCCGGTCTGCTCCCCGCCCACCTGCGTCAACTCGTCACCGACGCCGAGGCGTTCCTCGCCCCCTCCCCCAAGCACCCCTGGTACGCGGGCGCCGTGCTGCTCGCCGGGCGCGGCTCCACCGTGGCGCTGCATCAGCCCATCGGCATGGCGGTGCGCTACCGGGCGTACGACGAGAAGACCGACACCGGCGTCGAATTCCCGGCCGACCAGCAGATTCCCATGGCCGAGGACACCGTCTTCGACCTCGCCTCGGTGTCGAAGCTGTTCACGTCGATCCTCGCCGTGCAGCAGATCGAGCGGGGCGCGCTGGCGCTGGAGGGGAAGGTCGCCGGGTACCTCCCGGAGTTCGGCGGGGCGGGCAAGCAGGACATCACGATCCGTCAGCTGCTCACCCACACCTCGGGGTTCCGCGCCTGGATCCCGCTGTACAGCGCGCCAACCTACGACGAGAAGCTCCAGCTCATCTGGAAGGAGGCGCCGCTCAACCCGCCCGGCTCCACCTACCTCTACTCGGACCTGAACCTGATCTCGCTGCAGCTGGTGCTGGAGCGGATCACGGGCCGCCCGCTGGACACACTGCTCCACGACGAGGTCACCGCCCCGCTCGGCCTGCACCACACCCGCTACAACCCGCCCGCCTCCTGGAAGCCACGGATCGCCGCCACGGAGGACGCGCGGGCGCCCTGGTCGGGGCTGGCCCGGGGACTCGTGTGGGGCGAGGTGCACGACGAGAACGCCTTCAGCCTCGGCGGCGTCGCGGGCCACGCGGGCGTCTTCTCGCACGCGTGGGACCTGGCCGTCCTGGGCCGCACGCTGCTCAACGGCGGCTCCTACGGCCGGACCCGCATCCTGCGGCCGGAGTCGGTGGAGCTGATGTTCACCGACTTCAACACCGCCTTCCCCGGCGACGAGCACGGCCTCGGCTTCGAGCTCTACCAGCACTGGTACATGGGCGCGATGGCCACCCCGCGCACGGCCGGGCACACCGGCTTCACCGGCACCTCGCTGGTACTCGACCCGACGACCGACTCCTTCCTCGTGGTGCTCGGCAACTCCGTTCACCCGGTGCGGAGTTGGCGGTCCGGTTCCGCTCCCCGGGTCGCCGCGGCGAACAACATGGCACGCGCCGTGCCGGTCCGCCCCGCGTACGGACGTACCGCCTGGTTCTCCGGAACGGCGAGTTCCACCACCGCCACCCTCGCACTGCCCGCGCTCGACACGAGCTCGGGCACCGCACGGCTGCAATGCGCGCTGTGGTGGGACACCGAGCCCACGGCCGATGTGCTCGTCCTGGAGGCCACGACGGACGGCGGCACGACCTGGCAGCCGGTCCCCTTCACGACCACCCGCCACGGGGACGCACCGCGGGCGCACCCGGCAGGGACCGTCACCGGCTGGTCGGGGCGCGTCTGGCACCGGCTCGCGGCGGACCTCCCGGCGGCCCGGCAGGTGAGCCTGCGCTGGCGGTACGCCACCGACCGGCTGTACGTCGGCCGCGGCGTCTACGTCGACGGGCCGCGGGTCGAGACGGCCGACGGTGTCCTCTTCGACGAGGCACGTCCGGCGGACGCGGCGCGGATCGAGGCGAAGGGCTGGACCGCGTCCGCGGACTGACGGCTCAGCCGGGAACGTCCAGGCGCTGCGTGCCGATGACCGACAGCAGCCGTAGCGCCTCCTCGGACGGTGTGCCCGGGGTGGCGGTGTAGATGACGACCCGCTGGTCGCGGTCGGTGATGTCCAGGACGTCGCAGTTGACGGCGAGGGGGCCGACGACGGGGTGGTCGAAGGTCTTGCAGAGGGTGGGGCGCGCGGCCACCTCATGGGTGGCCCACAGGCGTGCGAACTCCTCGCTCCCGGCGAGGAGTTCGTCGATCAGTGCCTGCACTTCCGGGTCGTCGGGGTAGCGGGCGGCGGCAGCCCGAAGGTGCTGGGCCGCGGTCCGGGCGAACTCGTCGGCGTCCGAGACGCTGTACAGCCGTCGGCCGCTGCGATACGGCTCGAGGAAGGTCCGCCGGACCAGGTTTCGCTCGTGGCGCGGCACGGCGGAGAAGTCCTCCATGAGCGCGGCCGCGAGGTCGTTCCAGGCGATGACCTCGTAGGTCGCCGACACCACGATCGCCGCGGCCTGCGGCAGCCGGTGCAACAGGTCGACGATGCTCTGCCGCACCTCGCGGGACGGACCGGGCGGCGGCCCCGGCGGAGTCCCGGCGAGGTGGTGGAGGTGGTCGCGCTCGGCGTCCGACAGGCGCAGGGCGCGGGCGAGCTGGGCGAGCACCTCGCGGGACGGATGGGGGCCGCGAGCCTGCTCCAGGCGGGTGTAGTACTCGGTGGAGATGTACGCCAGCTGCGCGACCTCCTCTCTGCGCAGTCCGGGGGTGCGGCGGCGCGGCCCGGCGGGCAGCCCCACGTCGGAGGGGCTGATGCGCTCGCGCCTGCCGCGCAGGAAGTCGGCCAGTTCTCGTCGGTCCACGCTCCCAGTGTGCGGGGATGCCGCACCTCGTATCCAGGTACCGCCGGTGCCTGGATACGAGGTGCGGCCGGGCGCAGGCTCATCGGCATGACCGACACATCGATCACCTCCACCTCCACCACCGCGACCGTCGGCCTGCTGGCCGACAAGGTCGCCTTCATCACCGGGGCGGGGCGCGGCATCGGAGCCGCGGCGGCGCGGCTGTTCGCCCGGGAGGGCGCCCGCGTGCTCCTCGCGGCCCGCACCGAGACCCAGCTCAAGGCGGTCACCGAGGAGATCCGGGCGGCCGGCGGCACCGCGGAGTACGTGCGGTGCGACCTGGCCGACCCGGCGAGCGTCCGCGCCGCCGTCGACCGGACCGTGCAGCTGTACGGCAGGCTCGACGTCGCCTTCAACAACGCGGCGACGATCCAGCAGCCCGGCCCGATGGACCAGCTCCCGGAGAGCGACTTCGACCACGTCTACGCGGTCAACCTCAAGGGCCCCTGGCTGGCCATGAATGCCGAGATCGCCGCGATCCGGGCCACCGCCGGGACGGGGGCGATCGTCAACACGTCCAGCGTCGGCAGCCTGATGGGCAACCCCGCGCTGCCCGCGTACGGCGCGGCGAAGAGGGCGCTGAACAGCCTGACCGCGTCGGCGGCCGTCACGTACGGCCCGGAAGGCATCCGCGTCAACGCCATCGCGCCGGGCACCACGCTGACCGAGATGATCGACGCGTGGGAGGCGAACTCCCCCGGCATCGTCGACCAGCTCAACGCCCAGACGCCGCTGGGCCGGTCCGCCGCCCCGGAGGAGATCGCCGAGGCCGCGGCATGGCTGCTGAGCGACCGCGCCTCCTACGTCACCGGCACGGTCCTGCGGGTCGACGGGGGTATGCGCTCCTGAGCATCAGCCGTCGAGTTCCTCCAGCACGGCCATGGCGGCGTTGTGCCCCGGCACCCCGCTCACCCCTCCCCCGCGCACCGCGCCCGCCCCGCACAGCAGCACGTTCGCGTGCCGGGTCTCCACGCCCCAGCGGCCGGTGTCCTCCCGGGCGTAGGGCCAGGTCAGTTCGCGGTGGAAGATGTTGCCGCCGGGGAGCCTGAGGTCTCGCTCCAGGTCCAGCGGCGTCTTCGCCTCGATACAGGGCCGTCCGTCGGCGTCGGTGGCCAGGCAGTCCGCGAGGGGCTCGGCGAGGTGGGCGTCCAGTTGCGCGAGCGTCGACTTCAGGAGCTCCTCGCGTACGGCGTCGTTGTCCCGGTCGAAGAGCCGGGCCGGGGTGTGCAGGCCGAACAACGTCAGCGTCTGGTAGCCCTGTTCGACGAGGTCCGGGCCGAGGATCGTCGGGTCGGTGAGGGAGTGGCAGTAGATCTCGGAGGGCGGGGCGGCGGGCAGTTCACCGGCGGCGGCCTGGGTGTGGGCGGTGGCGAGTTGCTCGTAGCCCTCGGCGATGTGGAAGGTGCCGGCGAACGCCTCGTGCGGGTCGACGGAGTCGTCGCGGAGCCTGGGCAGCCGGGTGAGGAGCATGTTCACCTTGAGCTGGGCGCCCTCGGCGGGGGCGGGCGGCTCGTCGCCGGTGAGTGCCGCCAGCTCCTGCGGGGAGGCGTTGACGAGGACGTGCCGGGCGGTGGCGACGCCCTCCCCGTCGGCGGTCCGGTAGCTGATCTCGGCGGTACGTCCGTCCGTGTCGATCCGCACGGCCTCGTGCCCGGTGGCGAGGACGGCGCCCGCGTCCCGCGCCGCGCCGGCGAGGGCGTCGGTGAGGGCGCCCATGCCGCCGACGGGCACGTCCCAGGCGCCCGTGCCGCCGCCGATCACGTGGTAGAGGAAGCAGCGGTTCTGCGGAAGGGCGGGGTCGTGGGCGTCGGCGAAGGTCCCGATGAGGGCGTCGGTGAGGACCACGCCCCGGACCAGGTCGTCGCTGAAGCGGTCCTCGATGGCCGCCCCGATCGGCTCCTCGAAGAGGGTCCGCCAGGCGTCCTCGTCGTCGATGCGGTCGCGCAGCTCGTCGCGGGTGGGCAGCGGCTCGGTGAGGGTCGGGAAGACCCGCTGGGCCACTCGGGCGGTCATGCCGTAGAAGCGCTGCCAGGCCTCGTACTCGCGCTCGCCGCCGGTGAGCCGCGCGAACGCCTCCCGGGTGCGGCGCTCGCCGCCGCCGACCAGGAGTCCGGTCGGCCGGCCGTCCCGTTCGACGGGGGTGTACGAGGAGACGGTGCGGGTGCGGACGCGGAAGTCCAGGCCGAGGTCGCGCACGATCTTCTTCGGCAGCAGGCTGACCAGGTAGGAGTAGCGCGACAGCCGCGCGTCCACGCCGGCGAACGGGCGGGTGGAGACGGCTGCGCCGCCCGTGTGGTCGAGCCGTTCCAGTACCAGCACGGAGCGTCCGGCCCGGGCCAGGTAGGCGGCGGCGACGAGGCCGTTGTGGCCGCCGCCGACGATGACGGCGTCGTACGTGCGGTGTCCCTCGTGTGCAGGCATGGTTCTTGGTAACACGGGGTGATCTACGTCGGCCAGCGATGGACCGCGCCGGGTTCAGCGACTGCCCGTGGCCCGCTGCTGCCGCAGCAGCGCCACCCTCCGGTACAGCTCGACGGCCTCCGCGCCCCGCCCGAGCTGTTCGAGGCAGTGCGCCTCGTCGTTGCGGCTGGCGAGGGTGTCGGGGTGGTCGGCGCCGAGGACGCGCTCGCGGGCGGCGGCCACCCGGCGGTACTCGGTGAGCGCGTCCGCCCAGCGGCCCAGCCAGCCGAGGCCGACGGCGACCTCGCGGCGGCTGACCAGGGTGTCCGGGTGGTCGGGGCCGAGGACGCGCTCGCGGATCGCGCACACGTCGCGGGACTCGGCGAGGGCCTCCTCCCAGCGGCCGAGGCGGCCGAGGTTGACGCCGAGGCCGTGGCGGGCGCGGAGGGTCTCGGGGTGGGCGGGGCCGTGCACGCGGGTGCGGTCGTCGATGAGGTCGCGGTAGAGCTGGAGCGCCTCCGTGCTGCGGCCGAGGCGGCCGAGGCTGATGCCGATCTCGTAGCGCGCGGCGAGGGTGTCGGCGTGGTCGGGACCGAGGGCCTGGGCGCGGGCCTCGGCGACCTCGCGGTAGGTCTGCAGGGCCTCCGGCCAGCGGCCCAACTGGCCCAGCGCGTAGGCGACCTCGTAGCGGGTGACCAGGGTGTCGGGGTGGTGGGGGCCGAGCACGCGGGCGCGGGCGGCCGCCACCTCGCAGGCCATGCGGTACGAGTCCTCCAGGCGGCCGAGCCTGCTGAGGTTGAAGGCGAGGTTGTGGCGGCAGCGCAGCGTGTCGGGGTGGTCGGCACCCATGGTGCGCTCGCGGGCGGCGAGGACGGAGTTGTAGACCTGGTGGGCGTCGAAGTGGCGGCCCAACTGGCCAAGGACATAGGCCATTTCCTGGCGGGCGGCGAGAGTGTCGGGGTGGTCCGGGCCGAGCGCGATGCTTCTGGCCCGGGTGACGTGCTTGTACTCGCGCAGGGCGTCGGCGGCGCGGCCGGTGCGGCTGAGGGTGAAGGCGACCTCGTAGCGGCTGGCGAGGGTGTCGGGGTGGTCGGCACCGAGGAGGTGCTCGCGTTCGGCGGCGACCGCGCGGTGCACCTCTCCGGCCTCGGCCCAGCGGCCCAGCCGCCCCAGACTGAGCCCGGCGTTGTGCCGTCCGGCCAGTGCGGTGACCGCCTCCGCGGACGGGGTGGGCACCTCGGCCGGCACGGGCTCCTCGGCCCGGCCCGTGAGGGAGCGCGGGATCCACTCGCCGGTCAGGCCCGCTCCGGCGTCCGGGGGCGTGGTGCCGAGGCCGGCGCCGGTGGCCTTGTGGCCGGTGGTCATGCCGCGGGTCCAGGACGGCAGGCGCACCTCGCGGGGCGGTACGGGCTCGGGCGGGCGCAGGTCCGGCTGCGGGGTGACGACGGTCGGGACGTACGTCGGGGTGGACCGGCCCGCGGTGATCCGGCGACCCAACTCCCTGGCGTCGTGCGGGCGTTGCTCCGGCTCCTTGGCCAGCAGGTCGAGGATGACCTGCTCCAGGTAGGCGGGCAGCTCGGAGCGGTGGCTGCGCGGCGGGCGGGGCGGTGTGTCGCGGTGGCCGATGAGGATGGCCCAGGCGTCGTCGAGGTCGAAGGGCGGCGCCCCGGTGGCGATCTCGTACAGCACACAGCCCAGCGAGTACAGGTCGCTGCGCTGGTCGACCTCGGAGCCGCCGATCTGTTCCGGCGACATGTAGTGCGGGGTGCCCATCGCGATGCCGGTGCCGGTCAGCCGGGAGGTGAAGCCGATGTCCGCGCCGAGGCGGGCGATGCCGAAGTCGCAGATCTTCACCGTGCCGTCGGTGAGCCGCATGATGTTCGCGGGTTTCAGGTCGCGGTGCACGATGCCCTGCCGGTGCGTGTACGCGAGGGCGGCGGCGACCTGGTCCGCGATGTCCACGACGTCCGCCACGGGCAGCGGGTGCTGCTTGTTGTCCTCCAGCAGCTGGCTGAGGTTGCGGCCCTCCAGGAGTTCCATCACCAGGTAGAGGACGCCGTCGTACTCGCCGAAGTCGTGGACGACGGTCACGCCGCGGTGCTGGAGGGCGGCGGCCACCCGGGCCTCACGCCGGAACCGCTCTCTCAGGACCCGGGTGAAGGCCTGGTCGTGCTGCGCGCCCAGCGGTTTGAGGCACTTCACGGCGACATGCCGCCCCAGCGACTCGTCCCGCGCCCGCCAGACCTCGCCCATGCCACCGCGCCCGATCAGATCGAGCAGCCGGTACCGGCCCTGGACAATCCTGCTGTCCCCCATCTCCTGCGACCGCCCCCGTCGTCACCGCGTCCCGCCCTCCCCTGGCCTGTCCAGTATGGCGAGCCTTCGTCAGAGTTTGTACGGTGCCGGGCGGGAGCCCGGGCCGAGGCGGGCCATGGCCCTCAGGATGTGTTTGGGCGGGAGTTGCCAGCGCAGACGTGCGGGGATGCAGCGCAGCAGGGTGCCCGTGGCACGCAACCGGCGGGTGACGGTGGAGGGTTCCGGGGCCGGTCTGCCGTACAGCTCGTGGGCGTACGGCGGCAGGGCGGCGTACGCCAGATGCGCCACGCGCCGCCACAGCACCTCGCGCGCCGGGATGAGAAGGGGGTGCGCCGGAGGGCGGAGGAGGAAGTCGTCCACCGCGCGTGCCTCTTCTGCGGCGGCGAGTTCGGGCCGCACCTTCTCGAAGTAGGCGTTCATCTGTGCCTGGCTGGCCGGTACGGCGTCCGGGTCGAGGCCCACCAGGCGGGCGCTGACCCGGTGTTCGGCTATGTAGCGGTCGGCCTGCGTGTCGGTGAGCGGGAAGCCGGAGCGGCGTGCGACGTGCAGATACGAGTCGATCTCGGCGCAGTGCACCCACAGCAGCAGGGCGGGTTCGTCGACGGCGTACCGTTCGCCGGTGTCGGGGTCGGTCGCTCCCAGTCTGCTGTGGATCTTCCGGACGCGGGCGCCGGCCCTCTCGGCGGCCTCGGTGGTGCCGTACGTCGTCGTGCCGACGAAACTGGCGGTGCGGAACAGCCGGCCCCAGGCGTCGTTCCCGAAGTCGGAGTTCTGCATGACGCCCCGGACCGCGCGCGGGTGCAGGGCCTGGAGGTAGAGGGCGCGGACACCGGCGATCCACATCATCGGATCACTGTGGACCTGCCAGGTCACCGAGTCGGGACCGAACAGGCCCGGGTCACCTGCCTGGGGATCCGCCATGCCGACAGGCTAACGCCGTACCCTCGGCATCCCCAGCCCGATCCACGAGATGATCTCCCGCTGGATCTCGTTGTTGCCGCCGCCGAAGGTGAAGATGACCGCCGAGCGGTAGCCGCGTTCCAACTCGCCGTGGAGCACGGCGCCCGCCGAGCCCTCCTTCAGTGCTCCGGCGGCACCGACGATCTCCATGAGCCAGGCATACGCGTCCCGGCGGGCCTCGGAGCCGTACACCTTGACCGCGGAGGCGTCCTGTGGGGTGAGGGTGCCGTCCTCGACGGCGCCCACCATCCGCCAGTTGAGGAGCTTGAGGGCGTCGAGCCTGGTGTGGGTGCGGGCGAGGAGGCGGCGTACCCAGGGCAGGTCGACGACGCGGCGGCCGTCGGCCAGCTTGGTCTCCATGGCCCAGCGCTGGACGTCGTGCAGGGCGCGGATCGCCATGGTGCCGTGCGCGGCGAGGGTGACGCGTTCGTGGTTGAGCTGGTTGGTGATCAGGCGCCAGCCCTGGTTCTCCTCACCGACCCGGTGGGAGACGGGCACGCGGACGTTCTCGTAGTAGCTGGCCGTGGTGTCGTGCGAGGCCAGGGTGTTGATCACGGTGCAGGAGTAGCCGGGGTCGGTGGTCGGCATGAGGAGCATGGTGATGCCCTTGTGCGGCGGGGCGTCGGGGTCGGTGCGGACCGCGAGCCAGACCCAGTCGGCGGTGTCGCCGTTGGTGGTCCAGATCTTGTGGCCGTTGACGACGTACTCTCCCCCACTCTCGGCTTCGCTCGAGCGGGAGGTGCCCCCATCCTCCCGGACGGCACGGGTCTTCAGGGAGGCCAGGTCGGTGCCGGCGTCGGGCTCGCTGTAGCCGATCGCGAAGTCGATCTCGCCGGAGAGGATCTTCGGAAGGAAGTACGCCTTCTGCTCCTCCGTGCCGTACCGCATGATCGTGGGGCCAACGGTGTTCAGGGCCATGAGTGGCAGCGGGACGCCGGCCTGGGCGGCCTCGTCGAAGAAGATGAACTGCTCCATCGCGGTCAGACCGCGGCCGCCGTACTCCTTCGGCCAGCCCACGCCGAGCCAGCCGTCGCCACCGAGCCGGCGGATGGTGGTTCGGTAGAAGCGCTTCTGGGCGGCCCGGTCGGTGAAGCGGGCGTGCGCGTTGTCCGGCACCAACTCGGCGAAGTAGGCGCGCAGTTCGGTGCGCAGTCGCTGCTGCTCGGGCGTGTGATCGAGATGCACGGCGCCTCCAGGCTCCCGGACCGGTCCTGACGGCGCACACGGTAGAACGTGTTCCAGAAATTGGGAATGGGCATGCGCGGGCGGCCCCCGGACGCCCGGCCGCCGGACCCTTGGGCAGAAGACCCTCAGACCAGGGTGGCGATGAAGTCCGTGCAGGCCTGCGCGCACTCCCGGCACGCCTTCGCGCTGTCCTCGGCGCCCGCGTACCGGTCGAAGACGTGTGCGCACTCCAGGCACACGGACCGGCACCACTCCAGCTGGACGCGGATGCTCTCCTCGTCCAGGCAGTTCTGTTCGGAGAGCACCCGGCAGGTCGCGTCGCAGACCTCCGCGCACATGATGCCCTTGCGTCGTACGAGTTCCTGTTCCTCGGTACCGTCCGGATCCACGAGGCTGGCGCGCAGGGCACACGCCCGCGCACACTCCGTGCATGCCTGGGCGCAGGCGAACCTGTCCTCCAGGAACCGGAAGAGCTCCTGCTGGGATGTCGTCGATGTCACACCGAGCGGGTAGCCGCCCCCGACCGGCCCAAACCCGGTGTTTCCAAGGGGTTCCGGCCGGTTTCCGGGGCCCGCCCCTCTGCCCTGTGGGGCGCCCGGTTCGCTCACGGTGCCAGGGGTACTCGCGTGCCATGAATACCTCATGGATGGACATCGCCGCAGGCCGGGGCGCTCTCGGCATCGGCCTGATCGTGGCGGGCGTGGTGGTCGTGGCGGTGCTGATCGGCGCCTTCGCTCTCGGTGTCCGCGTCAAGCGCCGGGAGCCCCCGACGCCGACGCCGGAGGAGCAGCCGAGGCTGCCGGAGGACGGTCCGGTCCGCGAGGTCCGGGAGAGCCGGGAGCCCGACGAGGTGCCGCGGAGCGACCACCGTCTCACCCCGCACCAGCTCCCCAAGCACGGCAACGCCGGAACCCGCACCAGCTCGTCGACGGACCGGCCCCGCTGGGACGAGGGCAGCAGCGGTTCCTTCGGGAGTGGCGGGGCGGGCGGGCGCTGACACCGGACGGCGCCCGGCCGGTCGTAGCACCGCGTTCCCAGGGCCTCTCACAGACTCGTGGAGGCCATCGCACAACATCGCACAGAGGGAAGTGAGACCCATGGCCGACTCCGGCCGCGACAGCCTGCCGCTGCCCGACTACGACCAGCTGCCGATCGGCGGCCTGGAGAGCCGCGTACGGTCGCTGAGCGCACAGGACGTCGAGGAGTTGCTGGCATACGAGCGGACGCACGCCGACCGCGTCCCGGTGACCGAAGTGCTGACGGCCCGCCTGGAGCAACTGGAGGCGGGCGCCGAGCCGACGTCCGGCGACCCGGGTGCCCTGCGCCCCGAACAGGTCGCGCACGCCGGCGGCTCCCGTGTGTCGCCCGCGACCTCGCCGGAGCCCTTCAGCCCGCCGCCGCACGGCACACCGGACCAGCGGGGCAAGCCGAAGGGTGATCGGACCTGACGGTTTCCGGCACCGGCGCGCGGGCACCCGTGCGCGGTGCGGTTGAGAGGGAGAAGGGCCCGGGCGCGTGCCCGGGCCCTTTGACGCGGCGGAACGCACCATCGACTGGGTCGACGGCTTACCCGGAGCTCGCGGGGTCAGTTCAACGAGGCGGGGCGCGGCGGGAGCCGCTGCCCCGCCTCGCGAGCGGGATTTCAGGCAAGCTTCTTGAGCAGCTCGGCGGCGAGCGGGCCGGAGGAGGCCGGGTTCTGGCCGGTGACGACAGTGCGGTCGACCTCGACGTGCGGCGTCCACGGCTCGCCGACCTCGACCTTGAGGCCTGCCTGCGTCAGGCGGTCCTGGAGCAGCCACTTGGCGCGCTCGGCGTTGCCCGCGAGCTGCTCCTCGGTGTTGGTGAACGCGGTGATGCGGTAGCCGGCGTAGGCGTTGGTGCCGTCCTCCTTGACCGCGGCGAGCAGCGCGGCCGGGCCGTGGCAGACCACGCCGACCGGCATGCCGCTGCCCAGCGCCCGCGTGAGGATGCTGCCGGCGTCGGGGTTCACGGCCAGGTCCTCCATGGGGCCATGGCCGCCGGGGACGTACACCGCGGCGTAGTCGTCGAGCCGTACCTCGGTCAGCGCGACGGGGGCCTGGAACTCGGGGGCCGTCTCCACGACAGCGCGGATCCTTGCGGCCTGCTCCGGACCGCCGTTGGCGTCGGAGCTGAGGCTGCCCTGGTCGACGGGCGGGACCACGCCGTCGGGAGTGGCCACGGTGACCTCGTGTCCGGCGGCCTTGAAGGCCTCGTACGGGGCGACGGCCTCCTCGGCCCAGAAGCCCGTGGGGTGGGTGCTGCCGTCGGCCAGGGTCCACTGGTCGGCGCCGGTCATCACGAAAAGGATCTTCGCCATCGTCATCTCCTGGGGCACGGTCCGTCTCGGACCGGAGGGGTGCTGGGTGCTGCCGTGACAGGCGGTGTTGTGTTGGCTCTCTTCTCTGGCTCTCTTGTGGCTCTCTGCTCTCTTGGCTGAATCATCACCACCCGCGCCTGCTGCCGCCACCCGGATCGGACGCTTCAGGCCGTACCGCTCAGGCCGTACTGCCGAAGTCGACGTCCTTGGTCCCGACCGTACCGGCCGTCCGTCCCGGCGCGGTCTGGTAGGTCCAGTACAGGTTGGTGTGCGCGATGACCTGGTCGGGCGGCGGCGCTCCCCATGCCGTCTGGTCGTCCGTCGTGTGGGCGTCGCTGACCAGGATCGCGTCGTACCCCCTGACGAGCGCGCCGTGGAGCGTCGAGCGGATGCACACATCAGTCGCCGCGCCGACGACGATGAGTCGCCCGACTCCAAGACCCGACAGCACGGTCTCCAGCATGGTGTCCTCGAACGAGTCGGCGTAGTTCTTCTCGACGAGCGGCTCGGCGATGCCCGGAGTCAGCTCGGGAACGATCCGCCAGTCGTCGCTCCCCTTCACCAGCTGCTCGTCGGAATGCTGGACCCAGACGACAGGGACCCGGTCCCGCCGCGCCTTCTCGACCACACTGCCGACGTTCGCGACGACCGCATCGCGCTCGTGGGCCGTCTCGACGACGCCCTTCTGCACGTCGACGACCAGGAGCGCCGTATTCGGACGGTTCTCGAGTGTGGTCATGGGCTCCCCGACTCAACATGGGCTTCGGTGTCCATGCACAGTAGACCCACCCACTGACAACCGGCCGGTTGAAGACCCGCCCGATCATCAGGACGGCGAGGACGAGTCGGCGGCGCCCGCCCCAGGCGCCCTCGCGCCCAGCTCAGCGCCTAAACTGTGCCGCCACCAGCGTTGCTGACCGGCGACCAGGAAGACGACATGAACCAAGGCATCGTATGAGGATCTCGCAACGCGCCCAGGCCGTCGCCCCGTTCTACGCCATGGAGTTCGGCAAGCATGCCGCGGCACTGGAGGCCCAGGGCCACCACGTCGTCAAACTCAGCCTCGGCGAACCGGACTTCGGCGCGCCCCCCGCCGTACTGAACGCGATGCGCGAGGCCATGGACGGCCGCCCGATGGCCTACACCGCCGCACTCGGGCTGCCCGCCCTGCGGCAGGCGATCGCGCGGTTCTACCGGGACCGGCACGGTGTCGAGGTCGACCCCGCCCGGGTCGTCGTGACCGCGGGCGCCTCCGCTGCCCTGGTGCTGGCCACGGCGGCCCTCGTCGACACCGGCGACGAAGTGCTCATCGCGGATCCGTCGTACCCCTGCAACCGGCAGATCGTCGAGAGTTTCGGCGCGGACGTCTCGCTCGTTCCCACCACCGCCGAGACCCGCTTCCAGCTGAACGCCTCGTCGGTCCGGTCGAGTTGGACGGACCGGACCCGCGGCGTCATGATCGCCACCCCGTCCAACCCGACGGGTACCTCCGTCCCGGCCGACGAACTGGCGGCGATCTGCGCGTTCGCCCGCGAGCGCGACGCGTGGCGCATCGTCGACGAGATCTACCTCGACCTCAGCGACCATGACGCCCAGGGCGAGCCGCCGCGCAGTGCGCTCTCGTACGACCCCGATGCCATCGTCATCAACAGCTTCTCGAAGTACTTCGGCATGACCGGGTGGCGACTCGGCTGGTGCGTCGTCCCCGAGGCTCTCGTGCCGGCGATGGAGCGCCTGGCCCAGAACTACTTCCTCTGCGCGTCCACTCCCGCGCAGCACGCGGCGCTGTCCTGCTTCACCCCCGAGTCCCTCGCGGTCTGCGAGGAACGCCGCGTCGAGTTCTCCGAGCGGCGCGCGCTCGTCCTCGACGGCCTGGCAAGGATCGGACTGCCGGTCCCCGTCCCGCCCGACGGCGCGTTCTATGTCTACTTCGACGTCGGCCACACCGGGCTCACCTCCTGGCAGTTCTGCGAACGAGCGCTCCAGGAGGCGCACGTCGCCCTCACCCCGGGCAGGGACTTCGGCGTGCACACCGCACAGACACACGTGCGGCTGTCCTACGCGGCCTCGGCCGACGACCTCCGCGAGGGGATCGCCCGGCTCGGGAAGTTCGTGGCCACGCTTCCATAAGCGAAGCCGACAGCCGCGTACTCGTCGGTCCACTGACGCGCGCCTCCCGCAAACGTGACCCGCGCTGCCTCAGCACCGATACTTCCAACAGAGGTCAGAGGCTCAGTTCCCGTGTCACCAGGAGGTTCCCATGAGGATGCTCATCAACGTCTCGTAATTTGGTGCGGCCGCAGGTCACGACCATGCTGAGGGCTCGTTGGTCAGCAAACTCCCAGCATGAGTCAGGAGACGTGCACGTTGGCGACCCAACTCATTCGTGGGATGGGCAGTTGCTTCAAGCTCTGCGCCTGTTCCCGCCAGAACCGATGCCCCCACCCTTACGCCATTCGCTACCGCGACGCAACAGGTCGCCAGCGCGAGGAAACGGGGTACTCGACGCAGCAGTCCGCGATCGAGCGGCTGACCAAGCTCTACAACGAGAAGAGCAACACCCCGCGTCAGCAGACTGACCTCAAACGCGAGCTCGGCAAACAACGCTTCGGGACGTACGCCTCCACTTGGCTCATCCGGCAGCGACACTACGCACCTGGCAGCGTGCGCTCAGTCAATCAAGTCCTCAGCAGCCAGGTTCTTCCGGCTCTGGAATCCCGCCGGATGAACACGTTCACGTCGACAGTCGTCGAAGACTTCATCATGTCGATGGAGGAACGTTCGGTCGGCCTGGCCGCGCAGCAGAACGCCTTCGACACCCTCAAGAAGATCCTTCTCGATGCACGCCGTCGGGGTGGCATCACCGAGGACCCCTTCGACGGGGTCATACCGCCCGAGTACATCCCTCGGAAGATCACCATTCCGACGCTGGACGAGATCCACGCCCTCAAAGCAGTCGGCAGCGATGGGCTGCGCGTCGTCATCGACCTGATGTCCGGCTGCGACCACCGGAACGGAGAGGCCTACGCCGTCAATCTGGAGCGGATGGTCGCGGACGACGTTTACCGGATCACCGAGCAGATCGAGGGAAAAACTCGGGAGCCGTCACGCCTCAAGCACCGCAAGCCGGGAGAGTTCCGCGAAACTCCCATGCCTTGGATCGTCCGCGAATCACTCCTGCGGTACGAGAAGGAGCACGGCGGGTGAAGCAGCACGCGGTCGACGCGGGCCAGCGTCCGGGGACGGCGACGGAGGAGTCCGCCCAGCTCAAGGCGTTGAAGAAGGAGAACGCCGAACTCAAGCGGGCCAACGAGATCCTGAAGGCCGCGGCGAGTTTCCTCGCGGCCGAGCTCGACCGGCCACACACACGCTCGTAGCGTTCATCGACGAGCACCGGGACCGCTTCGGCGGCGTCGAGCCGATCTGCAGGACGCTCACCAAGCACGACTGCAAGATCGCCCCTTCCACGTATTACGCCCACAAGAAGCGCCTTGAAACTCCCTCCGCCCGTTCCGTGCGCGATGAGGAACTCAAAGAACGGATCCAGGAGGTCTATACGTCCAACTACCGTGTCTACGGGGCCCGGAAGATCTGGCGCGAGATGAACCGGCAGGGGCATACGGTGGCCCGCTGCACCATCGAGCGTCTGATGCGCGAACTCGGCATCACCGGCGCCGTCCGCGGCAAGAAGGTGATCACGACGATCACCGATCCGGCCGCCGGGCGGGCCCCGGACCTTCTCGACCGCGACTTCGTCGCCCGTGCCCCGAACCGCTGCTGGGTTGCCGACTTCACGCATGTCGCCGCCTGGAGCGGTGTCGTCTACGTCGCCTTCGTCGTGGACACCTTCTCCCGGCGCATCGTCGGCTGGTCCGCCTCCACATCCAAGGAGACCCAACTCGTCCTGGATGCACTGGAGATGGCCCTGTGGCAGCGCGACCGCGAGGACCGCCGGCACACTCCGGGCAGCTGATCCACCACTCCGATGCCGGGTCGCAATATACGTCGTTCCGCCTCGCCGAACACCTCGACGTGGCCGGCATCGCGGCGAGTATTGGATCAGTCGGGGACGCGTACGACAACGCCCTGATGGAGTCGACGATCGGTCTGTACAAAACCGAGTTGATCAAACCCCAGCGTCCCTGGAAGTCGCTCTCCCAGGTCGAGTTGGCCACCGCCGAGTGGGTCGACTGGTACAACCACCGGCGCCTCCACGGTGAGATAGGCCACCTGAGGTCTCTACCGAACCCGGGGCGGTTCACTCTCGGCGGCTCCCGCAAGCACGACCCGAAGACCGTGCAAGCACTCTCCCGGCACGCCAAATTCTCCGAGACCTGGGACACCTACGCCCACCCACCCCTCGCTGTGGAGGAGGTCACGGTCACCGTGTTCAGAACCGCGTTCTCACACATCGCCCCGCCGACGGGCGCACTACAGAATGGGGCAACCGTTACTGCTCTGGCGTCGGACGTGTCCTGACACCAAGCGTTTCCCAACCAGTTGGCCTTCTCGGCACCGACAACTGCGGTCACCGCAACAATGAAGAATGCCCGTGCAGGTCCCCATACGTCCCACAAGAGCCTCCTGATGTACCAGTGGCGTTGAAGCGAGCAGGCCATCACGCTTACGAGAGCCACAGAGCCGGCACCTTCCAACCTCGATCATTCATGAGTCCCCGTCAGCTTGCTGACGGGGAGGCAGGAAACCGACCAGTGGCAGTGGCACTACTCCACCCGTGCCGACGTCGAAGGCACCATCGCCCAGGGGCTACGCCGCTGCGGCCTGCACAGAAGCCGCTACATCGGCCTGAAGAGACCCGCCTTCAACACGTCCTCACCGCCGCCGCTCTTAACCTCATCCGAGCCGACGCCTGGCTGACGGAGACGCCACTCGCCAGCACTCGCACCTCCCGCTTCAATCGCCTGCGCCCCACATAGACACCGCCGAATTCGCCAACGGTGTCCGACAGGGGACGCGATCGTCGCGGCACGCCCTGCGGGTTGCTCAGGAAGGAATCCCTGCCTGCCGGAACGAACGCCCCCCACGGAATTGCTCAGGTGACCGTGACCTTGATCGTGTGCCAGCCGGTCGCCCCGTCGGGAAGCGGCTTGTGCCCCTGTCCCGGCTGCACCTGGCCGGTGTGGTCGGTGGCCCGTGCTTGCAGCCGATGTTTGCCGGGCGTGGCCTGCCACGGCCAGCTCCACTGCCGCCATGTGTCCACCGACGGCACTGTCGCGAGGGTTGCCTGCTGCCATGGTCCGTCATCCACGCGGACCTCCACCGCGGACACCCCACGATGCTGCGCCCACGCCACCCCGGCCACCATCACCGGCCCCGGCGCCAGCCGCCTGCCCGCGGCCGGTGTGTCGATCCGCGACTGTGTCTTCACCGGAGCCTGCGCCGCGTAACCCCGCCGTACCCAGTAGGCACTGAAGTCCGAGAAACGACTCAGCTCCAGCTCCGTCAGCCACTTCGTCGCCGATACGTATCCGTACAGCCCGGGCACCACCATCCGGACCGGAAACCCGTGCTCCACCGGCAGTGGCTCCCCGTTCATCCCGACCGCCAGCAACGCGTCCCGCCCGTCACGCAACGCTGCCGTCGGTGTACCGGCCGTGTAGCCGTCCACGGAACGGCTCACCACCTGATCCGCCCTGTCATCCGGCTCGACTTCATCCAGCAGATCCTTGATCGGTACCCCCAACCACCGCGCGTTACCGACCAACTCGCCACCGACCTCGTTGGACACACAGGCCAGCGTGATGTAGCGCTCCACCATCGGCCGTGCCAGCAATTGCTCGTACGTCAACGTCAGCGGCCGTTTCACCCGGCCATGAATCCTCAGCCGCCAGTCCTTCGGTTCCATCTGTGGCACCGTCAAAGCGGTGTCGATCCGGTAGAAGTCCGCGGCCTTGGTCACGAACGGCTCCACTCCGGGCACACGGACGGAGACCGTGGCGGGCAGTGGCGGTGCCGGGCTCGACGGGGACGGAAGAACCACCGCGGCCCGGGCCGCGGCCACCCGCTGTGCCCAGAGCCGGCGTCCGCCCGGTACGGCCACCGCGGCCGCGCCGATCGCCCCGACCGCCAGCGCGAGAAACCGTCGCCGGCCCGGCGGCTGTCCCGCGCAGTCCACCACCGAGATGTCGCTATCCGACGACGGCGAACGGGCACCCTGCACGGGGGTGTGGGTTCCCTGCGCCGCCGCGTCCGTGTCCGGGCCGGTGTTGTCCCCCAGGTCCTGCGCCGACACCGCAGCACGGCGCGGCAGGGTGCGCCGCAGCAGCACCAGTAGGCCGGCAGCGGCCAGTGCACCGACCACCGACGGCAGCGGGTAGGCCCACGTGGCGCTGGCACGGGTGGCTGACGCGAGTACGCCGATCATCCCGAACACAGCGACGCCGACCAGCCCGTACCAGAGCCGGCGCATGGCCAGTACACCGATGAACGCGGCGAACACCGCCAACACCAGCACGATTCCCGCCTGCAGCGCCAGCTTGTCGTAGGTGTAGAACACCGCGACGGCGAACTCCTTGACCGGAGTCGGCGCGGCGTCCACGGCGACGCCACCCACCGCCACGAGGGGCGCTGAGGGCCCGCCCGTCGCGGCTGCCACCAGCTCACCGAGGCCCAGGGCGAGTGCGGTGGCCGCGACGCCGGCCAGCTCGCCATACCACTGCTTGGGCGGTCTTCCCGGTGTCGGCCGATCTGTCTTCTGAGTCTCCATGTCGATACCGGACATCTGATCGGCGCTTATCGGCTCACCCGGCGTAGCCGGGCGAAGCCGACACCCAGCACGACCAGACCGACGATCGCCACGATCGGCCCCACGACCGCCCACAGCGTCACGCCGCTCATCGCCGAGCCCTTCATGACGTCGAGTCCCTGCAAGGTCCAGCCCACGCCGATAAAGGCCAGCAGTGCGCCGAGGCCGAGGACGAACCAGTTCTTCTTCATGGGGTACCTCCAGGTGGGGAGCCGAAGTTCTCGACAACAGCGTGACGGCTCTGAGGCGCGGCGGCGACAATGCTTGGTTGGACCCCGTCGTCAACCGATCGACGTACGCACGGCCCCACCGGTGCGTGGACGCTCCTCGGCACCGAGTCGGGCACTGTGGACGTGGGCGCCCGTAAACTGGCGGCCAGATCTCGGCGGGCGAAGGTGGGCAGGGCGTGGCAGTGCGCAGCACCGTCGACTTCGGACACCGCTACCGCGTCGGATGGCATGTCCTCGTCGGCGCCGTCGCGATGCCTCTTGCCGTCGCCATAGCGGCCGACGTCTCCGTGGCGCTCGGACAACGCCTGCTGGCCCTCGGTACGCTCGCGGTCATCGTCGCCTGCTACGCCCTGGTCGCTCCGCGTGCCATGGAGAACCGCGACGAGCGGTGGGGTGCGGCCTATTTCGCCGTCCTGGCGGTCGCGTTCCCGCTCCTGCTCGCCATCGCCCCGATCGCTGGCGCACTGCTGTTCGCGCTCTGCCCACAGCTGTTCGTGATGGTCGCGAGGTGGCGGGTGCGCCTACCGCTGTTGTTGATCCTCTACGCCGAACTCGCCTGGGCCATGGTGGCGCGGGCCGGAGTCAGCCGCTACACGCTGGCGATGGTCGGCGTGACTGTTCTGGTACCCATGACCGTGACGATCCTCGTGGGCGCCTATCTGACCGGCATCCGCGAGCAGAACCGCAGGCGGGCCGCGCTGATCGAGGAACTGACCCGGACGCGGGCTGCACTGGAACGCGCGGGCCACGAGGCAGGCGTCCATGCCGAACGTGAACGCCTGGCCGCCGAGATCCACGACACCCTGGCGCAGGGCTTCACCAGCATCCTCATGCTCGCCCAGGTCTCACGGACGACCCTGCTCCGTGATCCGACGGCCGCCGACGGCCAGCTCGACATCCTGGAGAAGACCGCCCGCGAGAACCTTGCGGAGGCACGCTCGCTGATCGCCGCATCGGCCCCGGTCGACCTGACCGGCCGCGGGCTCGCGGATGCGCTGGACCGGCTCGCTGCCCGGCATACTCGCGACACGGGTACGCGCGTCGAGGTCTCGATCGTCGGCGAGCGGTCCGGCACATCTACTGGCACCGACATCGCCCTGCTGCGCACCGCGCAGGAGGCCCTGGCCAACATCGGCAGGCACGCCGCCGCCACGACGGTGCGGATCGAGCTACGCCACGATTCCGGCCTCATGGCGCTCGTCGTGACCGATGACGGCCAGGGCTTCGACCCGGCCACCGTCCGGGGTGGATACGGCCTGCTCGGCATGCGCACCCGCGCCTCCAGCTTCGGCGGAACCTGCACGGTGCGATCGGCTCCCGGCCAGGGCACCACGGTGCGGGTCGAGCTGCCGCCGCCCCCGGCCGAGCAGGCGGCGCGTAGCCTGCAGCCTGTGCTTGATCTCAGCTCCACACCCGACAACTGAGCGGGCGGAACCGGCTCGATGACTGTCCACATCCTGATTGTCGATGACCATCCCGTCGTACGCTTCGGCCTCCGCGGCATGCTCGAGGCCTACGACGACCTGCGGGTCGTCGGCGAGGCCGGCTCCGGCGACGAGGCAATCGTCCTTGCCTCCACGAAGCGCCCGGATGTCGTCCTGATGGACCTGCGGATGCCGGGTACCGATGGCGCCACCGCAACGGCGCGCATCCGTCAGGAGCACCCCGGCATTCGCGTGCTCGTGCTGACCACCTACGAAGGTGACGCCGACATCCTGCCGGCGATCGAGGCCGGCGCCACCGGTTACCTGCTCAAGGACACCCCGATCGGTACCCTGACCGACGCGATCCGGGCGGCGGCCCGCGGTGAAACCGTCCTCGCCCCGCCGGTGGCCGCCCGGCTGGTGACTCACCTTCAGGCGCCGGCCGGGGAGCAGCTGACCCCACGCGAGGTTCAGGTACTCGGCCTCGTCGCGCGAGGTCTGTCCAACGGCGAGATCGGTCGGCAGCTGTACATCGGCGAAGCGACGGTGAAGACGCACCTGCTGCGAACGTTCGTCAAGCTGGGTGTCAGCGACCGCACCGCAGCCGTCACCGTCGCTCTGTCGCGCGGCGTCCTCACCTCACCACATCGGTGATCTTCGCGTGCGGGACTGTAAAACGAACGGCTCTGGCCTTGTAGTCGGTGGTGACACCGGGTAGCCACCCTTGGCCGGTGATCTTGTGATGAACGTCAACTCCCATGCCGGCAGGGTGTTTTCCGGGCCGTGCCGATCAGGCCGCGCCGGTGTCCCGTTCGATGGTCTGGAGGCGGTTGTTGAGCCGTTGGCTGCTGCCATCGAGAGGTCTGGCTCGAGGGCCGGTGGCTCACCGTTCGAGACCGCGAGGACGCCGGCACGCCCGGCACACGGCACCCGTGCCCGCCGCCCTGCTCGCCACCGAAGGGGCACTCGGATGGGCTCACTGATGAGTGGTCCGTCGGAGCCCGGGAAAGAACCGGTTGGTGACGCGCTGATAGCGGATGTAGTCGGGGCGTCGTTGCCGGCTGAAATACTCGGCGGGAACGGCACCGGTGTAGTGCACGAGCATGTGGTATGTGGTCCAGGAGATCCAGGCCAGGGCGAGGGCCGTGAGCAGGCCGAAGACGATGTGATGGTGTGGCCAGCGGTCGATCAGCACGGGCAGCGACAACAGGATGAGACTGCTCCACTGCATCCACTGACCGAAGTAGTTGGGGTGACGGCTGTAGCGCCACAGCCCGATGTCGCAGGTGCGGCGCACACCGTCTCGTCGGGTGCGGTCGGCGAAACGGGCCTTCTGCAGGTCCGCCACCGATTCGAAGACCCAGAACACCGCCCACAGCGCGATCGCCGCGACACTCACGACATCGAGGCGGGCCGGGCGCACGGTGGCGAGCGCGGCCGGGACCGCGAGCACAGCGATGTTGGCGCCGCACTGGACCATGATCTCGACCTGGAGCGACACCTTCTCGTTGCGGAACCCGTCCCGCTCCCAGCGGCGCCGCTGGTACTGGTACCGCGGCAACTCGCCGGGCAACCGCTTGAACACCATGAACCGCAGCGCCCAGGCGCCCATACGCATGCCCATCAGCAGGTAGATCGCCGCAGTGGCGACAGCCGCAGGCGAATCCAGGCCACCGAACACCAGGACCTGCACCCCGATCAGGGCCAGGCCCCACGGCCAGGCCACATCCACGTAGGACATGAACCCGGTGCGGTGGGCCGGCAGACACGCACCCACGACGAAGACGGCCAGTTGCACAAGCAGGTTGCAGACCATGAACCCCGTGAGGTCGCTCTGAAGTGCAAGGGCCGCGAACATCACGACGTAGATCGCGAACGGCATTGTCCGCCTCACTGTGGCCATGGCAACTCCCTCCAAAAAGTGAGACACTGATGCACACGTGTCTCGCCAGATCGAGTGAGACACTAGGACGGTGATGTCTCAAATGCAAGAGGTTCCGGCTCCGCTGCCCCCGGACGAGCCGGTGCTGCGCGCTGCGGTCGCGATGTTCCTGCGGGACGGCTGGATCGACGCACGGGCGCTGGCTGCCGAGGCCGGCATCGGCCGCGCCACCCTGTATCGGCGTTACGGCGACCGCGACCGCCTGATCGGCGAGGCGATCTGGGCGATCGCCACAACCGAGTTCGCCCAGATCTACCCCCGGAGCCGCGGGCAAGGCGCCGATAAGGTCGCCGACCTCGTTCACTCCATGCTGACCACCAGCGCACAACTGCCGGCCATGCGTCGGTTCGTCGCCGACCACCCCGACACCGCACTACGGGTGATGACCTCGCGTGACGGCGTCATCCAGGACCGCATAGTCGAGACCGTCAGCCGGCTCATCCAGTCCGAGATCGGCGAACCCGACGACATCGACGCCCCGACCCTCGCCTACGCCGTCGTCCGGGTCGCCGAGTCCTTCTATTACCGCGAGCTCCTCACCGGGCAGCCCACCGACATCAGCGCCGCCACCACCATCATCCGCAGACTCCTGCGCTGACCGGCCGGCCTGGCCTCGACCACGTGTGCGTTGTCGAGACCAGGCCGGATACGGACGGACCGGAAGTGCCCGCCGCCTGTGGGCTCGGTGGCAGGTCCACGAAGCCATGGACCGTCACTCCTCCCGTTGTCCGTGACCAGAGGGGCCGTAAGACGTTCGGCTCTGGCCCGTATCGGTGGTGACACCGGGTAGCCGTCCTTGACCATGATCTCGTGACGGATGTCAACTCCCTTGTCAGCACGGTGTTTTCCGGGCTGTCAGTGTTGGTCGTCGAGGAAGTGGTGGACGGTGGTGGTCACGGCTCGCACGCGGGATGCGGCGGTGCCGTGTCCGGTGTGCCGGACGCCGACGGGGAAGGTGCACAGCCATCACTGTCGGACGGTGACGGACGTGCCGGTCGGCGGCCGCCCGGGTCCTCGTCCACCTGCGGGCACGGCGGCTGGTCTGTCCGGTCCTGGGCTGCCGGAGGCAGATCTTCCGCGCGCAGATTCCCGGACTGCTGGAGCGCCATCAGCGCCGCACGGTGCGGCTTGCCTGGCAGATATCCCAGGTGGGGCAGGAGTTATCCGGCCGGGCGGCCGCACGCCTCACTGGTCTGCTGGCCGTGCCCGTCTCCCGCAGTTCCGCGCTGCGCCATCTGCGACGCCTGCCGCTGCCGCAGCAGGCGGTCCCACGGGTGATCGGTGTGGACGAATTCGCCCTGTGCCGCCGGCACCGCTACGCCATGATCGTCACGGATGCCGAAACCGGCCGACGCGTCGCAGTACTGCCCGACCCTGCGAGGGCCATCCTGCAGTCCTGGCTGCGCACATCCTGGTGCCGAGGTCGTGTGCACGACGGCTCGGCCACCTACGCCGAGGCCATCCGCCGTGCCCTGCCCGACACGGTGCGGGTCAGCGGCCGACGGCACCTCTGGAGAGCCCTCTGCGACAAAGTCCAACTCGAGGTCCGCGCGCACACCGGCTACTGGGGCACCGTCAACCCGCCCCGTCCCGGTGGAGTACGCGAGCACAGCACCCGCGAACGCTGGAAAAGATCCACGACCTCCTCAGCCAGGGCGTCGGCCTCCTCGACTGGTCCCGCCGCCTGGACCTGGCCCTGAACACCGTCTAACGCTACGCCCGCATGCCCGAACCCCAGGCCCTGGACATCGCCCCCGCCTAACGGCCCACCCAGCGGATCTTCAGGGACTACCTGCACGCCCATGCCGAGGACGCGACCCGATACACGCAGCTCAAGCAGCGATCGTCACCGCTGGTACGGGACCGGTCGGCGAACCTTTCCAGCCAGAGCAGCAGCAACTACTCAAACCGGCTCCACGCGGCGGCCGCCATTCGGCGTCGGCCGCGGCTCGGCGGTGTCTTTTGCCCATGCAGGGCAAAGCCCCACCCTCATTCCGGCGGACGGGAAATCGTAGGCCGACCGGCCTCCATCATCTCGGCGACCCGGGCCGTCGTCTCCCGCAGCCACATGTGCGCCGCGTCGTGCATGTGGACCGGATGCCACCACAAGGCCTGCTGGAGCGGCACGGCATCATAGGGCGGTTCCATGATGCGGACGGGTGCGAGTCCGTCCAGCTCGTCGGCGAGACGCCTCTGAAGGAGGGCTACCCGGCGGGTGCCCGCGACCAGGAGTGGCATCAGCTGGAAACTGTCGACGGAGACCGCCACGCGCGGCTCGATGCCGAGCATGGCGATCTGGCGGGCGGCGGGGGCATCGTAGGCTCGTTGGTACGTCACCCACGGCAGTCGGGCCAGGTCGTCGAGGGTGAGCTGCTCGCCGACCTCGGGGTTGTCGTCCGCGACGAGGAAGACCCAGCTGTCCTGGTAGAGCTCGACCGTGGGGAAACCGCGGATGATTCCGTGGGGCAGCAGTAGCCCGTCCACGGTGCTGAGCAGCGACCCGGTGCTGTCGATGAATTCGTTCGGTACCTGTTTGAACCTGAGCCGGATGCCAGGTGCCTCGGCTTGGATGGTGCGGGCGAGTTCGGTGCCGAATACGGCAACCGCATAGTCCGAGGCGATCAGCGTGAACTCGTGTTCCTCGCGGGAGGGGTTGAATTCGGCCTGACTGGCGAAGACGCGCTCCAGCAGGTCGCATGCGGTGGTGGTTCGGTCGAGGAGAGCCTGCCCGAGGGCGGTCAGTTCGTACGCTCCGCCCACCCGGGCGAGCAGGTCGTCGTCGAAGTGGCGGCGCAGCCGGGCCAGGGCCGCGCTCATCGCGGGTTGACTGAGCCCGATGCGCTGGCCGGCCCTGGTGACGTTGCGCTCCTGCAGGAGGGCGCGCAGGGCAACGACGAGGTTGAGGTCCAGGCTGGCCAAGTTCACGAAGCATCCCAATTCCGGAGCCGGCACCATCGGTATTCACCAGCTGGATTCTCATATACAGGAAATCGATTTCCCTGATTGCAATCTACTGGGCCAGATTAGTGGCACCGCAATCGGGAGGAAATCTCCGTGACATCCGCAGCCACGTCGGCACCCTTCACCCCCTTCTCCGGACCGTTCGCCATCGGCACCCTTTCGGCACCGGGCGAGACCAGGTTCCCGAGCCTCGTGACGTCGGACGGCCGAGCGCTCGATCTGCGCACGGCACTGGACGAACCCGCGTTGACCACGCTCGCGCTCCTGGAGCGCTGGGACGAGGAGCTGCCGCGGCTGCACACCCTCGCCGGGGACCCGACGCGCGACTGGCGGCCGCTGGCGGAGATGACGGTGCACGCGCCCGTCGAGCCCCGGCAGATCTTCCAGTCCGGCGCCAACTACCGGCAACACGTGATCGACCTGGCGGTCGCACACCGCGCCCCGGACGCCCCGGGCACCGTCGAGGAGGCCCGCGCCGAGGTCGCGGCGGTCATGGACAAGCGGGCCGCCGAGGACCTCCCGTACGTCTTCATCGGCCTGCCGACCACGATCAGCGGTCCCTACGACGACGTGGTACTGCCCGCTTGGGCCGAGAAGCCCGACTGGGAGCTGGAGGTGGCCGCGGTGATCTCCCGCCCCGCGTACCGGGTCACCGTGGAGGAGGCGCTGGATCACGTCGCGGGTTACACCATCGCCAACGACCTGACCGACCGCGCGAGCGTCTTCCGCCGGGACATGCCCCCGATCGGCACCGACTGGCTGCGCAGCAAGAACGCCCCCGGCTTCACCCCGCTCGGCCCGTGGATCGTCCCGGCCGACTCCATCGCCGACCCGTCCGACCTGCAGGTCACCCTGAAACTCAACGGCGAGACCATGCAGGATGAGTCCACCAAGGACATGATCTTCGGCGTCGCACGGCTGGTCTCGTACATCTCCCAGACCGCCCGACTGCTCCCCGGCGACCTGGTCCTCACCGGCAGCCCGGCCGGCAACGGCATCCACTGGGGCCGGCTGCTGCGCGACGGCGACGTGATGGACGGCTCGGTCACCGGCCTCGGCGCCCAGCGCACCCGCTGTGTCGCGGAGGAGGCCCGGTGAGCGCCGACCGTATCGATCGTACGGATCCCGAGGCGGCGATCGCCGAGGCCGCGAAGGCGTACTCGAACTGGGGCCGCTGGGGCGAGGACGACGTGCTCGGCACGCTCAACTTCCTCGACGAGGCCAAGCGCCGCGAGGGCGCAGCCCTGATCCGCGACGGCGTCAGCTTCTCCTTGTCACAGGCCTTCGACATGGACGGCCCGCAGAAAGGCTGGCGGCGGCGTACGAACCCGGTGCACACGATGCTCGCCACCGGCACCGACGCCGCTCTGGGCGGTCAGGGTTTTCCGCACGGTTTCGGTGGCGCCGACGATGTGATCGCCATGCCCCTGCAGTGCTCCACCCAATGGGACGGGCTCGGGCACATCTTCGATCACGGCATGGCGTGGAACGGCCGCCCGGCGGAGAAGGTCGTCACCTCCGAAGGCGACCTGGTCACCGGCATCGAGCACATGGCACCGCACGTCGCCGGGCGAGGCGTCCTCCTCGACGTGGGCCTGGTCATCGGCCAGGACGGCGAACTGCCCGACGGCTTCGCCATCACCGAGGAGCACCTGACCGCAACCGCCGAGGCGCACGGCGTGACCGTCGGTCGTGGCGACCTGGTCCTCGTGCGCACCGGGCGGCTGGCCCGCGCCCGTCACGAAGGCTGGGGCGACTACGCGGGCGGACCGGCGCCGGGACTGAGCTTCAGTACGGCCGGCTGGCTGCACCGCAGCGAGATCGCCGGGATCGCCACCGACACCTGGGGCTTCGAGGTGCGGCCCAACGAGTTCGACCACGCCTTCCAGCCGCTGCACCAGGTCGCCATCCCCCACATCGGTCTGCTCATCGGTGAGATGTGGGACCTCGACGCCCTCGCCGCACATTGCGCCGCCGACGGCCGGTACGCGTTCTGGCTCACCGCCGCGCCACTGCCCATCACCGGGTCCGTCGGCTCACCGGTGAATCCCATCGCCGTCAAGTAACGCCCTGGGCTGCCGGGCGCACCGCGCCCGGACGGCTACGCCCCCCTCGCCCACCCGGCCGGCAACACCCCCCTCGCCGTTCGAAGTCGCGCGGCACATTCTCAGGGAGAACCCATGAACGACCCTCGGCCCCGCACCGTCCTAGTCATAGGCGGCGGCGCGTCCGGCAACGCCGTGACCGTGCTGCTGCGGCGGGCGGGCATCGCTGTGGAACTGATCGAGGCCAAGCCCGACTGGAACGTGCTCGGCTCCGGCATCACCCTCCAGGGCAACGCGCTGCGCGTGCTGCGCGAAGTCGGCGTATGGGACGAGGTCAGGGAGAGCGGTTACGCCGTCGACGCCGTCGGCATGGCCTCGCCCGACGGGACCGTGTTCCACGTCCAGCAGGACTTCCGCAGCGGCGGGGACGACCTGCCCTCGATCTTCGGCATGCAGCGGCCCCGGCTCCAGGAGATTCTGTGTGAGGCCGTTCGCGAGAGCGGCGCGGCGATACGCCTCGGCACCACCACCGAGGAACTGGTCCAGGACGCGTCCGGCGTCACCGCCCGGTTCAGCGACGGCACCGAGAGCCGCTACGACCTTGTCATCGCCGCCGACGGCGTCGGCTCCCGCACGCGCGCCATGATCGGCATCAGCGACAAGCCCGAACCGACCGGCATGGCCATCTGGCGCGTCCCCGCGCCCCGCCCCGAGAGCGTGAAGCGCAAGGACCTGTCCTACGGCGGACCGTGCTACATCGCCGGCTACTGCCCCACCAGCAAGAACACCATCTACGCCTACCTCGTCGAGGCCAACCGCGACCGCGCCTCCATCGACCCGGCCTCGTACGCGGACGAGATGCGGCGGCTGGCCGCGCCCTACGGGGGTGCGTGGCCGGAGATCGCCGCGAGCATCACCGACCCCGCCAAGGTCAACTACACCTGGTTCGAGCGGCTGCTCGTCGAGGGCTCCTGGCACCGCGGGCGGGTCGTCCTGATCGGTGACGCGGCCCACGTCTGTCCTCCCACGCTCGCCCAGGGCGCGGCCATGTCGCTGGAGGACGCCTCCGTACTGGCCGAGATGCTCACCGCGGAGCAGGACTGGAGTTCCCTGGACGCCCTCCTGACCGGCTTCTACGAACGCCGGATCGGCCGTGTCCGCATGGTGGTCGAGGCATCCGTGCAACTCGGTCAGTGGCAGATGGACGGCGCCCGTGACGCCGACGCACCCGGCCTGATGAGCCGCACGATGTCCGCCCTGCAGGAGACCCCGTGAACCCTGTGAGTCACCAGAACAGCGCACCCACGATCGACGTCCACGCGCACGTCCTGCTCCCTCAGGTCGAGGAAGCCGTCGCCGGACACCCCGGTCTGGCCGCGGCCCGCGATCTCGACGCCCGCCGCAACGGCCCCGAGGCCATCGCCGTCAGCGGCCCGATGTTCCGCGACCGCTTCCCGAGGCTGACCGACGTCAAGGCCCGGCTCGCCGCGATGGACGCCTCCGGGATCGACGTCCAGCTGGTCTCGCCGTCTCCGTCGCACTACCACTACTGGGCCGACAAGGACCTGGCCCGCACGGTATGGGAACTGGCCAACGAAGGCACCGCCGCGCACGTCGCCCAGGCCCCGCAGCGGCTGCACGGCCTCGGCCTCGTCCCGCTGCAGCACCCGGACCTCGCCGTCGAAGCCCTCGACCACGCCCTCGGCCTGAGCCTGCGCGGTGTCGAGATCTCGAGCCACGCGCCGGGACGCGAACTGTCGGACCCCGCGTACGAGCCGTTCTGGACACGGGCCGAGGAAAGCGGCGCGATTCTCTTCCTGCATCCCTTCGGCTGCACGCTCGACGAGCGCCTCAACCGGTGGTACCTGTCCAACACCGTCGGCCAGCCCACCGAGAACGCCGTCGCCCTGTCCCATCTGATCTTCTCCGGAGTCCTGGACCGGCACCCGGGGCTGCGCATCGTCGCCGCCCACGGCGGCGGCTATCTGCCCACCCACATCGGCCGCTCCGACCACGCCTGGCTCGCCCGCACCGACACCCGCGGCTGCGCGCACCCGCCCAGCAGCTACCTCAAGCAGCTGTACTTCGACTCCCTCGTCCACGACCCGGACGTCCTGCGCGAGCTGATCCGGGCAGCCGGCCCCGACCGGGTGCTGCTCGGCTCCGACTTCCCCTTCGACATGGGCACCGACGACCCGCTCGGCGCTCTGCGCGACGTCACGGACCTGCCCGCCCCTCACTTCCACGCCGTACGCGGCGGCAACGCGGCAGCGCTGCTCCGCCTTGTCCGAACCGTCTGAACCTCACAGAGGAGAACCCCCACCATGAGCACACGTCTGCTCACCCACCTGCGGCACGTCGACCTGGCCGTGCCGGACTACGACAAGCAGCTCGACTTCTACGCCGGTGTCTGGGGCCTGACCAAGGTCGCCGAAGACTCCGGCATCTCCTTCCTGGCCGCCGAGGGCTCCCCCGAGCAGTACATCGTCCGGCTCCGCAAGGCCGAGGAGAAGCGCCTCGACCTCATCTCCTACGGCGCGGCGAACCCCGCCGACGTGGACACGCTTGCCGAGCAACTCCTCGCAGGTGGGGTGCAGTTGATCTCCCAGCCGGGCAAGGTCGACACCCCCGGCGGCGGCTACGGCTTCCGCTTCTTCGACATCGACGGCCGCACCATCGAGGTCTCGGCCGACGTCGAGGCGCGCCGGCACCGTCGTGTCGAGGAGAAGGAGTCCATCCCGGTCCGTCTCTCGCACGTCGTCCTGAACTCCCCCGACATCAACGCCACCCGCGCCTGGTACGAGCAGCACCTCGACTTCCGGCTGTCCGACACGATGACCTTGCCGCACATGGGCGACGTCATGCACTTCATGCGGATCAGCAACCAGCACCACTCCATGGCCATCGCCAGCGGTCCGCACGCCTCCCTGCAGCACCTCTCCTTCGAGATGCGCGGCATCGACGAGTACATGCGCGGGTCCGGCCGCGTGATGCGCTCCGGCGCCCGCAAGATCTGGGGCCCCGGGCGGCACATGGCGGGCGACAACACCTTCACGTACTTCCTCGACCCGCACGGCAACACCGTGGAGTACACCACCGAGCTCGAAAAGCTGGACGAGGACACCTGGCACCCGCACATCTACGACCTGACGAAGCCCGAGAACGCCGACCAGTGGGGCACGTCCAACCCGATGAACGAGATGGTCGCCAAGGAAATGCTCAACGACGTCGACCGCGGCGTCTTCGTCGCTCCGCCGGTCTGACCCCATGACACCGGGGGCCCGGCGCACTCCCCCGCCTGCCATGCCGCCGGGCCCCCGGGCCTGTGTCAACCCTCCCAGCTCCCTAGGAATGCCATGCGTTTCGCCACGTACGAACAGCACGGCCGCAGCCGTCTCGCCACCATCGAGGATGACGGCGTCCTCTACCCCTGCCCCGGCACGGGGACGCTTCTCGACCTGATCCAGGCCGGTCCCGAGGCACTGCGCCAGGCGGGCAACGCAAGTCTGGACGTGCCGCGCGGGCCGCACGTCTCCCAGGTGCGACTGCTGCCGCCGCTCCAACCGCCGTCCGTACGCGACTTCGTCACGTTCGAGGAGCACGTCGAAGGTGTACGGCGAAGCATCGACGGAGTCTCGGGCGCCCCGGACGCCTGGTACGACGCGCCCACCTTCTACTTCACCAACCCCTACGCGGTCATCGGCGCTCACGACGACATCCCCGTGCCGCCAGGAAGCCGGGCGCTGGACTTCGAACTCGAAGTCGCCGCGGTCATCGGACGCGAGGGCCGCGACCTCACCCCGGAGCAGGCCCGCGACCACATCATCGGCTACACCATCTACAACGACTGGTCCGCCCGCGACCTCCAGTCCCGCGAGATGCAGGTCAGCCTCGGCCCATGCAAGGGCAAGGACACCGCCACCACCCTCGGCCCCTACCTCGTCACCGCGGACGAGCTGGAGCCCTACCGCGACAGCGACGGCTTCCTGCGCCTGGCGCTGACCGCCGAGATCAACGGCGAGGTCGTCGGCAAGGACCTGCTGTCCAACATGAGCTGGACCTTCGAGGAGATGACCGCCTACGCCTCCCGCGGCACCTGGGTCCGTCCCGGCGACGTACTCGGCTCCGGCACCTGCGGCAACGGCGGCTGCCTCGCGGAGCTCTGGGGCGTGCGCGGCCGCCAGGATCCGCCACCGCTGAAGCCCGGCGACACCGTCACCCTCACCGTCGAGGGCATCGGCACCGTCTCCAACACCGTGGTACCCGGTGCCGAACCGGTGGCCGTCCCTCGCGCCCGTACGCGCCCGCGAACGCGCCCGTGAACCGCGCGGCGGAGAGCAGGCCGGCCGACAAGGTCGTCGTCAGCGGGGCCGCGCGGGCAGGGCACGGTCGAGGCGCCGGCCCGGGCGGGTGCGACTGTGACCGCCACCGATGCGACACAGGCACCCGGCCAACTGGGTCATCCCCGGGAAGATGATCAAGGGCATGGGCGGTGCCATGGACCTCGTCCACGGCGCCCGCCGCGTCATCGTCCTCATGCATCACACCGCCATGGGATTTGCCCGCGCCCTGCTCCAGATTCGAGAGCGCCTGCTTCGCCAGCCTCGCCTGCCCGGCCAACTCCGCCAGGGACAAACCCCGTTGCCTACCCCCGTGGTTCCAGGAGGCAGGAGACCTTGGTGAAACTATTCCGTCAGCGTGCCCATCGCACGGTCGAGCAGTACGGCCAAGGGAACGGCGCCCCCACAGGCCACCCAGCCCGTCGCGGCCGCATCCAGACAGGCGAGCGCGGCCCCGGAAAGCGCGTTCGGCCCGACCTCCTCCGGCTGGTCGGCGCTGACACCCAGCCGCCGGGCGATCTCCGGCTCCAGCATCGCCTGCCAGCTCAGCTGCTTCTCGAAGTGCCGGGCGCGCAATGACGGAGTCTCCTGGAGCATGCGCAGATAGCTGAGCGTCTGCTCGGGCGCCTGCTCGTTCGCCTGCGTGAGGACGTCGAACGCCCTGCGCAGCGCCTCCCAGGGACCCTCGGTGTCAGGGCGGGCGGCGAGCGCCTCCGCGATCTGACCGCCGGTCTCCTCCAAGCCCTGCAGGACCATGTCTTCTTTGGTGCCGAAGTACCGGAACAGGCTGGCACGCGACAGCCCGACCTCACCGGCGATCTGGTCGACGGTCGTCCCGTCGAATCCCTGCTCGATGAAGAGCCGGAGCGCGACCTCGACGACTTCCTTCCGGACCGTCGCGCGCATACGCTCCCGCAGGCCGGGCGGTTTGGTTGCGGACTGGGCGGAGGTGCGGGCGGAGTCGGTCATGAGTAAAGAATACAACAGCGGCTCAATCTGATACTGAGCATCAGAAACATGGGCTCCCGGCGGCCACACTGTCCACGCCGGCCGCTCAAGTCACTCCCACGGAGCTCGTCAGCGGATGCGAGGTGAGGGTCCACTTGACCCGGAGGACCTGCCCGGCCGCACCCAGTCCGTCCTCAGGGACGGCAGCGCATACGACGAAACGCTGGGCCGCGCGCAGGGAACGTGACGGTGACCGCAGGCCCGCTGGGCGCTCCCGGGCGGACCGGCCGCGCCGAGGTCGGCTGCGACTCCGGCACCTGCCCCGAAAAGTTGACCCTCCTCGTACGCACGCACCCCCGTCATGCTTTCTGCGGTCCCACAAGGGCGCCGCTGCCCTCCGGGCCCGGCATGACTCTCTGTCCCCTGTCGAACGGATGACTCTGGACGCGGATGGGGTCGGGCCCGACTGGGGTTCCGGTCGGTGGTCAGGCGACTGGACGGCCACCGGTGACAGAAGGGGAGGATGACCGCCCCGCACCCGCCCGGCCCTTCCCGTCACCTCGCCGGGAAGGGCCTACAGTGCGCCGCGGGCCGCCCGGGACACTTCGGGAGCCGCGAGTGGCTCCTGACCACCGAGCCCGCCTTCATGTATGCGGGCTGCCGCCCGAACCATCCACCTCGTCACGGATCGGCCCGCGGCGTCTCGCTGCCGCGCGGCGGCTTCAGGCCGCGGCGCCCTCGGCCTCGGCGGAGACCGCCGCCCACTCCTCCCAGGTCTTCAGCCGCTCGGCGTAGACCTGGGGGACGAGGTGGAGGGGGGCCGTACCGAAAAAGACACGCAGCGGAGGATTGTCCGCGTCGACGATCTCCAGCAGGGCCGGGCCGGTTGCGGCGGGGTCGCCGGACTTGACGTCGCCCCAGGCGGCGGCGACGGCGGCGCGCAGGTCGTCGTAGGCGGGCAACTGTTCGGCAAACGTGGCGGAGGAGCCGGCCCAGTCGGTTTCGAAGCCGCCGGGCTCGACGAGGGTGACGTTGATGCCGAATCCCGCGACCTCCTGGGCGAGGGCCTCGGTCAGGCCCTCCAGGGCCCACTTGGAGGCGTTGTAACCGCCCAGGTTGGGGAAGGAGACGACGCCGCCGACCGTGGAGATCTGCACGATGTGGCCGCTGCCCTGGGCCCGCAGGAGGGGCAGGGCGGCCTGGGTGACCCACAGGGCGCCGTAGAAGTTGGTCTCCATCTGACCGCGGACGTGCTGTTCCGTCAGCTCCTCGACCGCGCCGAACAGGCCGTGTCCGGCGTTGTTGACGATCACGTCCAGGCGGCCGAAGTGCTCGTGCGCCTGCTTGACGGCCTCGAATGCGGCGGCCTTGTCGGTGACGTCCAGCTTCAGCGGCAGGACCGCCTCACCGTGGGCGGCCACCAGATCCGCCAGGGAGTCGGTGTTGCGGGCGGTGGCCGCGACCTTGTCACCACGCTCCAGGGCCGCCTGGACGAACTGACGACCGAAGCCACGCGAGGAACCGGTGACGAACCAGATCTTGCTCATAAGGACACTCCCGTTCGAAACGAACTTGCAATACGAGACTCTAGACCTTATTGATACTCAGTATCAAGTAGTTCCTCTGTAGATTCTTGAGCATGAGTAACTACGCTTCGACACAGCTCCCGGCCCAGCCATCGAGCCTGCGTGGCACATGCGAGCGATGGCTCAGGCGGAGGCGACCGAAGTAGCGATCCGGCTCTCGACCACCCGCTGCTGCCCTGCGTCGGCACCCTGCACGACCTGCAACGCGCTCACTCGCCGGGCATCCGCTCCGTGCGCGTGGCCACCCACTGGCCCGAGGCCGGCATCTCCGCCCAGCACATCGCCGCGGCCCGCGGGCTGGGCATGGATGTGGCGGGCTTCCTGATGATGTCCCACTGGCCGAACCGCCGAACTGGCCCGCCAGGCCAAGCTGATGGAGTCCTACGGCGCCCACTGCGTCCGCACCACTGGCCCCGTTGGCGGCTCGCTCCCGGCTATCGCCGTGAGCCCGCTCCGGGCCTGGTCATGGTCCGCCGCCCGGCTCGGCTCGGCGTCTTGCCCTGATCTGAGCGGAGCTTCTCCCGAGGACGGCACCGCACTCATCGGCTACGGCGCGCTCGGCAGGCCGGAAGAGCGTCGCCCGCCACGAGGGCGTCGGCCGGGCCGCGGAGCAGCTCAGGGCGGACAGTCGACGCTCACCACGCGATCAGCCGGGACGGTCATCGAGGGGGTGTGCTTGCCCGCAGAACGACGTTCGTGGCGACCGGTACGATCCGCGGGGCGTCATCGTCGGAGAGCGCGAGCTCCATCGCACGGAGCCCGACCTGCTGCAGAGGAACGTTCACGGACGTCAGCTCCGGGACGACGTCCACCGCCGGGCCGATGTCGTCGAAGCCGGCGACGGCGATGTCCCGGCCAGGGACAAGCCCGGCGTCGCGGAATGCGGTCATCACACCGATCGCCATGACGTCGCTGACCGCGAAGACGAGTTCCGTGCCGTCCAGTCCCCGCTGGACGAGTTCCCGCGCCGCCGCACATCCCCCTCGGCGGCTGAACTCGGCTTCGACCACCAGCCGCTCGTCGACGTCGATGCCGAACTCGCGCAGGCCCTCCACGAAACCGCTGCACCGGTCACGGGACGTCCTGAGGCCGGTCCCCGCCCGGACCACCGCGAGCCGCCGGTAGCCGAGCCCTACCAGCGCGCGGGCAAGCTGCCGCGCTCCACCGTAGTTGTCGATGCTGACGGTGTGGAACGGCAGGTCGTGCTGGCTGATCAGGACCACGCTGCCGCCCGCTTCCCGGTAGGCCTGGAGCTCCTCGACGAGAGCGTCGCGGGTATCGGTGCCGTCGATACGGCTGCCGGTCATGATGATGACGCGGGGGCGCATGCCGCGCAGCGTCCCGACGATCTGGAGTTCCCGCTCCGGGGAGCGATCCGCGACCGCCATGGTCACGATGAGTCCGGCGGCCTCGGCTGCCTGCGTCACACCTGCCGCGATGGAGGAGAAGTACGGGTCGTCGACACCGCTGACGACCAGCGCGGCGATGTTCGTCGAACCCCGCGCGATCGCCTGGGCGGACAGGTGCGGGGCGTAGTCCAGGTCCGCGGCCGCGGTGAGCACACGGTCGACGTTCTCCTGCCGGACGTTGCGGACGCTGCCGTTGAGCACCCGCGACGCCGTCGCCTGTGAGACGCCCGCTGTCCGCGCCACATCATGCAGGGTCACCTGGCGCCCCTCGGATACGGCCTCCCCGCGACGCCGTACAGGCGCTGCCGCTCCATCTTCCATGCCGCACATTGTGCACCGAGCCGCCCAGCGCCTGGAAGTCGCGGAATCACTACCGAGGGTCACTCCGTAGGCCGGTGCGCTTACTGCGCCGCACATGCCTTGCGGAATCCAACCGGGCCGACGCGACCACCTTCGAGCCGGGCGAGCGTATCCCGAGTCGGTCACCGGCACTTTCGTCCACACCTCCCCGGCCTGGCCGGGATATCCTCGGGTAGCGTCGACGGCGGCTCGTTTTCGTGGTGCGGGAGGGACGGCGCGATGCCCCATTCAGCCAGGCCGACCGTCACCCTGCGTGACGTGGCGGCGGCCGCCGGTGTGTCGGTTTCGACCGCGTCGCGAGTGCTGGGCGGCAGTGACCGGACGGTCGCGGAGGAATACCGGCAGCGGGTCGTCTCCGCCGCGGCCGCGTTGCGCTACACCGCGGACGCCTCGGCCCGGGCGATGCGGCGCGCGAACGACTCGATCGCGGTCGTCGGCGACGACCTCACAACCCCCTCGATGGGACTGGTCGCCGCGGCGATGGAACGGCGAGCACGCGACGCCGGGGCGTTCGTGACCGTCTCGTCGACCCACGGCACCGCCGAGAGGCAGCTCGAAACCGTCCGGCTGCAACGTGCTCTGCGGCCGCGTGCGCTCATTCTGACCTCGAGCCGCCTCGACACGAACGCCCTCGGCGGGCGCCTGCTCGACGAGTTGCTCGGCTACGAACGCGAGGGCGGCCGGGTAGTGATCGTCGGTGACACCGACATGCCGTTCGACTCCATCAGCTTCGACAATCACGGCCCTGCGAAGGAATTGGCCAGCTACGTCGCCGGGGCGGGGCACCGGCACGTGACGATCCTCGCCGGCGCGCGCGGGCAGGGGAACGTCTCGGCCCGTACCGCGGGCTTCATAACCGGTCTCCGTGACGGCGGCGTCGAGGAGCGGCACATCCGGATCTCGCACTGCACGGTGAGCCGCCAAGGAGGGTTCGACGCGGCGCGGCGGCTGGTCGCCGAGGGGCTGGAGCCGCCCCACGCGGTCCTCGCCGCCAACGACACCATCGCCATCGGTGCGATGTCCGCCTTCCGGGCTGCCGGGGTGGCGGTGCCGGACGAGGTCTCGGTGACCGGTTTCGACGACATCGAGCTCGCGATCGACGTGACACCGCGGCTGACGACAGTGTCGTTGCCGCTGGCGCAGGCAGGTGCCGAGGCGGTCCGCCTCGCGCTCGCGGATCGTGCGGGAGCAGAGCATTTGATGATGCGCGGGCAGGTCGTGGTGCGCGACAGCACGGCGATCCGCGTCGCCTGAAGCGCCCTCGAGCCCGACCGCGCCGCCGGGTCACTCCGGCCAACACACCCAGGGCCCTCGGGCCACCGGAACGTCGCACGCCAAAGATGCATTTCTTGCATGTTACCGACGTCTTGACGCCTTCGATCACAGACGGGCACACTGCGCGCCAATGCGGAATACGATTTCCCGCCGAAGCGGGGCACCTATCACCGGGGGCGCCCCACCTCTGCAATCCCGCGCGAGGCACCCGGACCGAGTCCCCGGTGCAAGCCTCACAACCCCCACACCCCCCTCCGAGGAGGATCTCCCGTGCACGACGTCATAGGGCTGCCTGACAGGCACATCAGACGGTTGGCGGCCCTGGCCGCCCTGCTCATGGGACTGGCCCTGCTGACCGGCCGAGCAGTGTCGCCCGCGTATGCCGCCACCGACACGGCCATCACCGTGGACGGCACCAGCGGTGGACGCACCTTCGACGGCGTGGGCGCGATCAGCGGCGGCGGCGGCAACACCCGCCTCCTGGTCGACTACCGTCCAGCCAGCGCAACCAGATCCTGGACTACCTGTTCAAGCCCGGCTACGGCGCGTCCCTGCAGATCCTCAAGGTCGAGATCGGCGGCGACACCAACTCAACCGACGGCTCCGAGGCCAGCTTCGAGCACTCGAAGGACGACATGGACTGCAACGCCGGCTACGAGTGGTGGTTGATGGAGCAGGCCAAGGCCCGTAACCCCAACATCAAGCTCTTCGCCCTGGCCTGGGGCGCCCCCGGCTGGATAGGGAACGGCAACTTCTACTCGACGGACGGGATCAACTACCTGATCGACTGGATGGGCTGCGCCAAGCAGCACGGCCTGAGCATCGACTACCTCGGCGGCCAGAACGAGAAGACGTACAGCGCCTCCTTCTACGAGAACCTGAAGTCGGCCCTGGCCGCGAACGGCTACACCTCGACCAAGCTGGTCGGCAGCGATGAGACCAACTGGAACATCGCCACCGCCATGAAGACCGCCAGCGCCCTGAACAACGCCGTGGACATCGTCGGCGCGCACTATCCCTGCACGTACGCGTCCGCGATGACCACCTGCTCCTCCTCCGCCGACGCCCAGTCGCTGGGCAAGCAGCTCTGGGCCAGCGAGAACGGCTCGGAGAACGCCGAGACCGGGGCGGCCCCGGTCGCCCGTGCCATCAACCGCGGCTACCTCGACGCCAAGATGAGCGCGTACATCAACTGGCCCATGCTGGCCGCCGACTACCAGAACCTCTACTTCCACGACCAGGGCCTGGTCACCGCGAACCAGCCGTGGTCCGGCGCCTACAGTGTCTCCCGCACCGCCTGGTCCATCGCCCAGACCACGCAGTTCACCTCACCCGGCTGGAAGTACCTCGACAGCGCCTCCGGCTACCTCGGCGGCGACCGCGCCAACGGCAGCTACGTCAGCTACGCCGCGCCCGACAAGAGCGCCTGGAGCACCGTCTTCGAGACCATGGACGCCACCGCGTCCCAGACGGTCACCCTCGACATCGCCGGCGGCCTGCCCGGCGGCACCCTGCACGTGTGGTCCACCGACCTGTCACAGCCCGGCGGCGCCACCCCGCGCATGGTGCAGAACAGTGACCTGACGGCCAACAACGGCACGTACACCCTCACCCTGGACCCCGGTCACGTCTACACCGTGACCACCACGACCGGCCAGGGTGCCGGAACGGCCACCTCGCCCGCGCGCAACCGGCTCGTCATGCCCTACTCGGACTCCTTCGCCGGCTACAGCACCGGGCAGGAGGCGAAGTACTTCGCCTCCATGAACGGCGCGTTCCAGGCCGCCCCCTGCACCGGGGGCCGCACCGGCCAGTGCCTGCGCCAGACCGCACCCCAGAAGCCGATCGTCTGGTGGTACCCGGCCACGAACGCCCTCCAGCCCTACACCCTCATGGGCGACGTCGGCTGGAGCAACTACACGGTCAGCTCCGACGTACTGCTGGAGAAGAGCAGCAGCTCCGCAGAGCTCCTCGGCCGTGTCGGCACCCAGACGAAGTTCAGCGCCGGGGGGATGAACGCCTACCACCTGCGCCTGTCCGACACCGGATCCTGGTCGCTGTTGAAGACCGACACCGCCGGCAACAAAGCGTGGAACTGGACCACCCTTGCCAGCGGTACCGTCACCGCTCCCGGCACGGGCACCTGGCACAACCTGTCGCTGACCTTCCAGGGCAGCACGATCATCGCCAAGATCGACGGAAACACCGTCGGCACGGTCACCGACACGAGCTACGGTGCGGGCCTGGCCGGCCTGGGCACCGCCGGCTACTACCCCGTCGAATACTCCAACTTCTCCGTCACCCACGAGCCGGTCAGCGACCTGTCCGGCACCTACAAGATCATCAGCGCCAGCACCGGCAAGGTGCTCACCGCCTACAACGGTGGAACCAGCGACGGCACGCCCGTCGTTCAGAAGACCGACGCGAACAGCGGCAGCCAGCAGTGGAAACTGGCCTACACCAGCGGCGGCTACCTCACCATCACGGGTGTCACCAGCGGTAAGTCCCTCGACATCAACGCGGCTTCCACCTGGCCCGGCACCCAGTTGCAGCTGAAGACCCCCAGCGGGAGCGTCAGCCAGCAGTGGCTGATCGCCCCGGGCGACAGCGGCAGCTACACCATCGAGTCCCGGTCGAACGGGTACAAGGTGGACGTGTACAAGGGTGGGACCACCGACAACACCCCCATCGACCAGTGGTACACCAACGGCGGCAGCAACCAGCGCTGGAAGCTGGTCAAGGTGGCATGACCGGCTGAGCAACCGAGCCCTTGGGTGGGGCAGGCCCGACCCCCGGCCTGCCCCACCCGTGCGCCGGGGGCCATGAGATCCGCCTGCTCTGCGGCGCCCCCGCCGGGCGACGGGTTGAGCAGCCAGTGACAAGCGCCTTACCGAAGCAGCCGGGCTGCCGCACGGCTCGCTGTCGCATGGCGCCGTCGGCTTTCCGGCAGGGGCCTCCACAACGCTGACGTTCATCTGCTCGAAACCTTGACGCACTCGATCACCGCTGGGCACACTGCGCGGAATACGTTTTCCCAACGCGCCCCGAGGGGCAGGCATGACGTTCTCGAAGGCCCGCTGTACATCCGGGAGGGCACTGTGACACAGGAAGCACGGATCTTGGAGCCGCCGCAGAGCTCAGCCCCCGATGGGTGTCCGGCCGGACCAGTGCCCATGTCGTCGCGCAGCCGTTGGTGCGTCCACCGTACGGTCCCGAGCCGCCAGCGCCCCGAGTCGTTACGCGACGTCTCGGCTGGAGGCGTCACGACAGGAGCCGGTACCTCACCACCACAGACGACAAGAAGAGGACAATGACAGCAAACCGAAGACTTGTGTCACGAGCGACAGCCGCCGCACTGTGTGCGCTGGCCGTCGTGCTCGCGTCGATCGTGCTCATCCCCGCGCAACGGGCCTTCGCCGCGGGCACGACGTACTACGTGAGCGCGAGCGGCAACGACAGCAACACCGGAACCAGCAGCAGCACGCCCTGGCGCTCGCTGAGCAAGGTGAACGCGAAGACGTTCCAGCCCGGCGACACCATTCGCTTCGAGTCCGGGGACAGCTGGACCGGGCAGCTGTGGCCGAAGGGGTCCGGCGCCGACGGCTCCCCGATCGCCATCGACAGCTACGGAACGGGCGCCAAGCCGAAGATCGCCGGCCAGGGCACAGTCGGCGACGCGGTGCGGCTGAACAACCAGCAGTACTGGGAGATCCGCAACCTCGACGTGTCGAACGCGGTACCCACGGGGACGACCGACGGTTCGAAACTCGGCGACTTCCGCGGCATCGGCGTGCACGGTGACAACGGCCAGACCCTGCACCACTTCGTGATCGACTCGGTGGACGTGCACGACGTCACCGGCGAGGTCAAGTGGGTCGGCGGCAGCACCGCCGACAACAAGCCGGGCATCACCTTCCAGCAGGGCTGGGACCGCTCGAAGGACACCGGCGGCATCGCCTTCCTCACCGGCGTCCAGGACATCACCGCGCCCGGTGCCCCCACGGTTCTCGACGGCATCACCGTGGAGAACTCCACCATCAAGAACACCTCGTTCAGCGGGATTGTCACGAAGCAGTACGCCGGTGACGCGCCCGGTGCCGTCTTCACCGGCTGGGGCAAGCGAGCCACTGCCACCGACTCGAGATTCACCCCGTACACCAACGTCACGTTCCGCGGCAACTACATCACGCAGGCGAACACGCCCTTCGGCTGCAACGGCATCTACCTCACCGGCGTCAAGGGCGCACTGGTCGAAGGCAACGTGATCGACCGGGTCGGCGTCTCCGGCGTCGAGACCAACATGGCCGACAGCGTCACCGTCCAGCACAACGAGATCATGGGTACCCACCTCTCGTCGGGCGGTGCCGACCAGAATGCCCTGGACCCCGACATCGGCACCACCAACCAGCTGTTCCAGTACAACTACCTCCACGACAACGGCGACGGCATCCTGCTCTGCGCGTGCAACTCCAACGTCCAGTTCGGCAGCGTGGTGGTCCGCTACAACGTCATCACCGGCAGCACGCGGTGGAACCTCCACTTGTCGCAGACGGGCGGCACGGTGGCGAACATCTACAACAACACCTTCGCCAACACCAGTTCGACGAACATGGTGACCGGCGGCGTCTCCGGCAGGGCGACGCTGACCAACAACCTGTTCGTCTCCGGGCAGTCCGCGCCCACGTTCGTACAAAAGTCGACCATCACCTACAACAACAACGGCTACTCGGACAACCTGACGACCGTGCCCACGTCCGACGCGAACGCCGTGGTCGGCGCTCCGCAGTTCGTGAATGCCTCCGTCACGGGGCCGTACGGCGACGAGAACGGTCCGAGGCTCGGCACGGCGGCGAACTTCGCGCTCCAGTCGGGTTCGGTGTTCGTCGACGCCGGAGCCACGGTCACCGGCAACGGGGGCCTCGACAACGCCGGGTCTCCTGTGCCGATCGGGAACGGTCCGGAGATCGGTGCCTTCGAACGCGGCGCGCCCAACATCGCGTTCACGGACACCTTCGACGGCCTGGCCACGGGCGCGCTCGCCAACGGGACCAACGGGTGGCGAGTCATCTCGACCAACAACGACGTCTCCGTGGTGGAGACGCCGTCCGCCACCGACAAGAGCGTCCGGCTGACCCGCACCATCGAAGGCGGCGGCACCGACGGGACCAACCTCGCCCGGCTCTTCAGCACCCCGCTGCAGGGCGTGGTGACCATCGACACGCAGGTGATGCGCAACGACACGCAGGCCGGCTGGTTCGGGCTGCCCTATGTGTACAACGCCAGCGGCGTCCAAGCCGTCAGCGTCGCGTTCGCCCGCGGCGAGATCCACGCGTATCAGGGAACCACGGACTCCGTGATCGGTACGTACACCAATGGCAAGTGGTACCGGGTCACGCTCACCGTGGACACCGTGAACCAGCGCTTCGACCTGGACATCGACGGCCATCGCGTGCTGAACGACGCGGCGTTCCGCACCTCGATGCCGGGGATCGCGAAGGTCGCGTGGTACTCGAACGGGGGTGAGCGCGGGGCGGTGCACATGGACGACGTCCGGATCTCGCGCGGCACCGGATTCGGCCAGTGAAAGCCAGGGCCAGTCTGGTGGCGTGAGCATTTCGGTAAGTTTGCCGACACGGTAAGCGCTTCCTCGTCCGCCATGATGCTCAGCTCAGGATGACGTCATGAAAATGAGGAATCGAATCTGCCTGGCCAATAGCGGCCAGGCAGATTCGATTGCCGACTGATCAACGTGATGAAATCTGCTGCAGCGTGGCGCTCACCACCGGCACATAGAAAGTGGCGATACCCGCCTCATTGGGATGTGTTCCCGATCCCTCTGTGCCAGGGAAACCGTTGACCAGGTCGTCGAATGTGTACTTCGCACGCTGGGTGTCATCGCGCGTGTCGAACGCGGTCTCTCCGAAGACGTCGGCAACGGCGACGTCCCACTTGCGGCAGGCTTGCAGGGTCGCCTCGCGCAGCGCCACCTGAGTGTCCCAGTCCCGCGAACCGAGCTTGTGGGCGGCGACGTACACGATGCGGGCGGTCGGCCATTTCCGCCCCATGACGTGCAGCGTCTTCTCCAACTCTTCCGCGTAGGTGCTGAGCGTGTACGCGCGGTCCCGGAAAATGGACTGCGCGTCATTGGTGCCTCCGTCGAAGATGACGAAGGCCGGCGCGATGTCGGTCGCTTGCTCGACCTGCGTGAGTATTTGTCCTCCGGAAGCATGCGGGTCGGCGCCTACGGTCGCGCCGTTCCGGGCGAACTTGGTGAGGGACATGCCCTCGCGCTCTGCAACTACGTCCACGAAACTGTGCGGGTACACATGTCCGTACACAATGCTGTCACCGAAGGCATAGACGCTCTTGCCTACCAACCCATTGTTCACATCGTCCTCCTTGCGGCTTCGCTATTCGGGTCTGATTTTAGACAGAACATTGACGAGTTGGGCGACCGGCGCGTAAATTAAGAGAGATAGAAAGCGCTTACTGTGTAGGGAATTGGAGTGTGGACACACACATGGACACAATCAACACCGGATTGCCCGGGGGCGTCGCCATCTCGCATCTGTCGGTGTACGACTGGCCTGCCGCCGACGGGGCGTGCGGCGGCACGCCTCACATGCACCTGGCGTGTTCAGAGGCTTACGTCGTCACCGGCGGACGCGGGGCCGTGCAGACGCTGACCGCTTCCGGGTACGAGGTCACTCCGCTCCAGGCCGGCACGGTCGCCTGGTTCACGCCGGGCACCATCCACCGGCTGGTCAACGAGGGTGATCTGCGGATCACCGTTCTGATGCAGAACAGCGGGCTGCCGGAGGCGGGGGACGCAGTCCTCACGCTGCCCCCGCGGTACCTGACCGATCCGGAGACGTACGCCCGCGCCACCGTCATCCCGGCCGACGCGCCCGAGGAGGAGCAGGAGCGCGCCGCTCGGGCCCGGCGGGACCTCGCTCTGGAGGGCTACCGGGCACTTCGGGAGGCCGAGGGGCCACAGGCCCTGGCCGCGTTCCACCGTGCCGCCGCCGCGCTCGTACGGCCCCGCATCGCCGAGTGGCGCGAGCGGTGGCGACAAGGTGCCGAGGCCTCCGCCGCGGCCACCGGGGCGCAACTCGACTGGCTGGAGCGGGGGGAGTCCCCCCACCTCGCAGATGCCGCCGTGCGGTCTGAACAGCCCGCTGCCCACGGGAAGTTCGGGATGTGTGGCCGGCTTGACGTCTACGCGAACTGAGGGCGATGCGCACCTGAGGACGCGCGGCGTGCGCGGCCGGTTCGGCCCGCACCCACGGCCGGGCCGGATGGGCGGTGCAGGCGCAGGGGACGGACACGGTCCGCCTGCTCCGCGCCCACTCCGGCAGCGGCGCTGGTCACCGCATGCGGCTGAGACGCCCTGCCGACGGCGGCTCGGCCGTCGACTCCCGCCAGACGATCCGAAACAGGGAGCCCTCAGTCGTCTCGGGCGGGCTGCCCCTCAGACCCGCGATCAGCTTGGCCATGGCCGTACTGCCCAGTTGTTCGAGCTCCACGTCGACGGTGGTCAGTGACGGGGTCATGAACTGTCCGACCCCGGCGTTGTCCCAACCGGTCACGCTGAGGTCGCCGGGCACGTCCCAGCCGCGCTCCCGGGCGCCCCGGACGACGCCGGCTGCGACGAGGTCGTTGGCCGCGATCACCGCGGTCGGCCGCGCATGGCTCGGGAGCGACCGTATCGCCTCGATGCCGGACTCTCCCGACCAGTCTCCGTCGAAGACCCCGACGGACTCGACCTCGAGGCGTTCGACGGTGTCCAGATAGCTCTGCTTGCGCGCCCTCGCGGAGGCGAACTGCGCGTCGCCCGCCACATGGAGGAACCGGGAGTGACCGAGCGCCGCCAAGTGCTCGATCATCCGCACCAGGGGCGTGGCGTCGGCCAGTTGCCCGATGCCGCGCATCTCGTCGTCGAAGTCGGCCGAGATCACCACGGCCGTCCTCTGGTGCAGTTTGCTCTCCACGGCGGGCAGCACGGGGGCGAGGGAGAGGATGCCCTCGTACTGTCCCGAATCGGCGAGCTCCAGCAGGCGTTCGCTCCTCGAGCGTACGCCGCCCCCGGCGCTCACGACATCCACGAAATACCCTGCGGCCTGCGCCGTCGCGCTGGCACCCGCCAGCATGCGTGAGGGGTTGAAGGCCATGGCGGGCATGAGGATCGCCAGTCGGCCGGTCTTTCGCGTGCGCATCGACCGCGCCACCAGGTTGGGACGGTAGTCCAGTTCCCGTATGGCCTTCTCTACGCGTTCCAGGGTCGCGGGCTTCAGCCCACCGTTGAACCGCAGATACCGCGACACCGTCTGGGGTGACACACCGGCGAGCCGCGCCACATCCGTGATCGTAGGCCGTCGTCGCGCCGTGTCAGCGCCATCCATCCGCTTCCCCCACCCTTCCGCCAACGTTCGGTGAAGTCAGAGACTACACACTCTTGACGCAAAAAGTGATCGTTCACTATGGTCCTCGCAACCCACAAAGTGAACGATCACTTTTCGGGTGACGCGTGGCCCGGGACGGGCCCGCACCACTGTGTGCCGATGCCGCCGCTCAAGGGAGCAGTGCCGTGAGCTCCATCAACGAACTACGCCGGCTGCGCGGGTCCCAAAAGGGCGTGCGACAGCAGAACAAGGCGGCGTTCTTCTTCCTACTGCCATGGTTCGTCGGGCTCTTCGGGATCACTCTCGGCCCGATGCTGGCCTCGCTCTACCTCAGCTTCACCAAATACAACCTGTTGCAGCCGCCGCAGTTCAACGGAGTCGAAAACTGGACGCGCATGCTCGATGACGAGCGTCTGCACAAGTCGCTCGAAGTGACGTTCAGCTACGTCCTCGTCTCCGTCCCGCTGCAGCTGGCGATGGCCCTCGGGCTCGCCCTGGTGCTGGACAAGGGAGTACGGGGTCTCGCCTTCTACCGCTCCGTCTTCTATCTGCCGTCCCTGATCGGCGGCAGCGTGGCGATCGCCGTGCTGTGGCGCGCGATGTTCGGGACCAACGGCCTTGTCAACGAGGCCCTGGCCCTCGTCGGTGTCCAGGGGCAGGGCTGGATCTCGGAGCCGGGAACGGCGCTGTCGACCCTCGTCGTCCTGAACGTCTGGACCTTCGGCTCCCCCATGGTGATCTTCCTCGCCGGGCTGCGGCAGATTCCGACCTCCCTCTACGAGGCGGCCTCCGTCGACGGCGCGAAGCGCTGGCGCCAGTTCCGCAGCATCACCATTCCGCTGCTGACACCCATCATCTTCTTCAACCTGGTGCTGCAGATCATCCACGCCTTCCAGACCTTCACCCAGGCCTTCGTGGTCTCCGGCGGTACCGGAGGGCCCGCCGACTCCACCCTCTTCTTCTCGCTGTACCTGTACCAGCGCGGGTTCGGCCACTTCGACATGGGGTACGCGTCCGCGCTCGCGTGGGTCCTGCTCCTCATCGTCGCGGCCTTCACCGCCGTCAACTTCTGGGCCTCAAAGTACTGGGTGTTCTACGATGACTGACCGCACCGCAGCCGTACCCCCCGCGCTGCCCGCCCCCCGCCCTCACGCGATACGCCGGATCAGGCGTGCGGTGCGCGCCCCTCTCAAGCACTGCCTGCTGGCTCTCTGCGCCCTGACGATGCTCTACCCCGTCCTGTGGATGGTGGTCAGCTCGCTGCGGCCCAACAACCAGATCTTCCGCAGCGCGGGACTCGCCCTGACGCACCCGCACTTCGAGAACTACAGCAACGGCTGGAACGCCTTCTCCCAACCGTTCAGCCACTACATGATCAACTCAGCAATCGTCGTGACCGGCGCGATCCTCGGGAACCTCCTCGCCTGTTCCCTGGCCGCATACGCGTTCGCGAGGCTGGAATTCCGGGCGAAGCGCGTCTGGTTCGCCGTCATGCTCGTCACCATCATGCTGCCGATCCACGTGATCATCGTGCCGCAGTACGTCCTGTTCTCGGAGCTCGGCTGGGTCAACACGTTCCTGCCCCTGATCGTGCCGAAGTTCCTGGCGACCGACGCCTTCTTCATCTTCCTGATGGTGCAGTTCATCCGGGGCATCCCGCGCGAGATCGACGAGGCCGCACGGATCGACGGAGCCGGGCACGCGCGGATCTTCTTCTCCCTCATCCTCCCGCTGATGGTCCCGGCCCTGGCGACCACCGCGATCTTCACCTTCATCTGGACCTGGAACGACTTCTACACCCAGCTCATTTACCTGACCGACCCGGACATGTACACCACTCCCCTCGCGCTGCGCACCTTCGTGGACCAGCAGAGCGCGACGGACTGGGGCTCGGTGTTCGCCATGAGCGTCGTGTCGCTCGTTCCCGTCTTCCTCGTCTTCCTCGCAGGGCAGCGCTTCCTGCTGCGAGGCATCGCGACCACCGGCGGCAAATAACCGCGGGGGCTACTGCCGGACACGCGGAGGCGACCGAGTCATGGCCGTTCGGGAGTACCGCAGGCACCGATCCGACCCACTTATCAGCCACAGGAGAACCACATGAACCCCAGCCCCTTCAGACGCGTCGCGATCGGGGCGGTCGCCTCACTCTCGCTCGTACTGACCGCTTGCAGCGGCGGCAGCAGCGGGTCCGCTCCCGAGCTCAGCGACAAGCCGGTCACCATCCGTGCCACCTGGTGGGGTGCGGACGCCCGCGCCCAGCTCACCGACGAGGTCATCAAGGCGTTCGAGAAGAAGTACCCCAACATCAAGGTCAAGGGCCAGTACAAGGACTGGAACGGCTACTGGGACGCGCTCGCCACGACGACCGCGGCCAAGGACTCTCCCGACGTCGTCCAGATGGACGAGCTGTATCTCGCCTCGTACGCCGACCGCGGAGCGCTGTACGACCTCGGCAAGGCCAAGAAGCTCCTCAGCACCTCGCAGTTCGACGACCAGGCCCTGGCCACCGGACAGGTCAACGGAACGCAGTACGCGCTTCCCGTCGGCGTCGGCGTCCTGTCCATCCTTGTGAACACCGACCTGTTCAAGAAGTACGGCGTGAAGGTTCCCGACGACAAGACGTGGACGTGGGACGACTACGCCAAGATCGGGAAGGAGCTGACGGACAAGAGTGGCGGCAAGATACATGGTGCGGCCGGCGCGCCCGGCTTCTCCGCCGGCGATGTCAAGTACTGGGCTCGTCAGCACGGTGAAAACCTCTTCGACAAGGACGGCAACGTCTCGTTGAAGCCCGAGACGCTCGCCGGGATGTGGAAGTACGGTCTGGACCTGCTCTCCTCCGGGGCCAGCGTCAATACGTCGACGATGGTCGAGGACCTGACCGCGGGTGTCACCGCCGGCAGCTTCGCCACCGGCAAGGCGGCCATGATGGGGGTGTACAACACCCAGATCACCGCCATCCAGCAGGCCACGGGCGCCCAGGTGCAACTGCTGCAGATGCCCCGCGTCGGCAACACCAAGGCGAACTTCTTCAAGCCCTCGATGTACTGGGCGGTCTCGAGCCAGAGCGCGCACCCGGCCGAGGCGGCCGCGTTCGTCAACTTCGTGCTCAACGACCAGAAGGCCGCCGACATCCTCAAGACGGAGCGCGGAATCCCCGCCAACAAGGAGATGCTGAAGCACCTCCAGCCGACTCTGGCCGGGACCGACAAGGCGGCGGCCGACTACATGAACGCCGTGACCCCGGGTGAGTCGCCGGTCGTGACCCCCAACGGCGGAAGCGGCATCGAGCCGGAGCTGCAGCGCTACAGCCAGGAGGTCTACTTCAAGAAGACCTCGCCCGAAGCCGCCGCGAAGGCCTTCATCAAGGAGCTCCAGGGCGAGATCGACGCGGCCAAGTGACCTCCTTCCGGGGGCCGTCGCCGCTGCCCACGGCCCCCGGGAGCCCCCACGAGAAGTGGGTCAGGAACCAAGAGAGAGAAAACACCCATGCCCAGCCCCCGGCCGCCGTACCGCGTGGCCATCATCGGCACCGGCGGTATCGCCCACGCTCATGCCGAAGCCCTCACCGAACTCTCCGAACGCGCCCGGCTGGTCGCCGCCGCCGACCTCGACCCCACCCGTGCCGCCGAGTTCGCCGACCGATTCTCCGTGCCGCACGTCTTCAACGACCCGCAGGCTCTGCTGGAGAGCGAAGACCTCGATCTCGTACACATCTGTACGCCCCCGCAGACCCACGTACCGCTGGCAACCACGGTGATGCGGGCCGGCGTCACCGCCTTGGTGGAGAAGCCGACGGCACTGAGCCTGCGCGAGATGGACCAACTGGCCACGGTGCAGGAGCAGACCGGCTCCAAGGTCCTGACCGTCTTCCAGCACCGCTACGGCGCGGCGGCGGTACGGCTGCGCCGGCTGGCCGGCTCCGGCGCACTGGGCCGGCCACTGGTCGCCACCTGCGAGACCCTCTGGTACCGGCCCGACGCGTACTTCGAGGTGCCGTGGCGGGGGCGCTGGGACGTCGAGGGCGGCGGCCCCACGATGGGACACGGCATCCACCAGTTCGACCTCATGCTGTCGGTCCTCGGCCCCTGGTCCCAGATCACCGCACTCGCCGAGCGCCAGACCCGGCCCACGGACACCGAGGACGTCTCGATCGCCGCCGTCCGGTTCGACAACGGGGCCCTCGCCACGGTGGTCAACTCCCTGCTGTCCCCCCGGGAGACCTCGCGCCTGCGCTTCGACTTCGAACACGCCACGGTCGAACTCGAACACCTCTACGGCTACCGCGAGGAGCACTGGCGGTTCACGCCGGCCCCCGGTCACGAGGATCTCTCGGACCTCTGGACCGACGGTGACGAGCCGGACATCACGAGCGGACACAGGCTCCAGATCGAGGCCGTGTTCGATGCCTGGGAGGCCGGTGAGGAACCCGGCGTCTGCCTGTTGGACGCGCGTCGCACGCTGGAGTTCGCGGCGGCGACGTACGCCTCCGCCTTCCGCGGTGTCCCCGTCGCCGCGGGCGAACTGACCGACGACGACCCGTTCGCGCTCAGCATGGACGGCGGCGCCGTGCCGTGGGAACCGGTCAAGGGGGCCCTCGTATGAACGCTCTTGAGATCCGCCACGACCTGGGTACCTCGGTCACGGTCCGCGACGGCGGCACCGAGTTGTTCCGCTACGTGTACCAGCCGGACACCGTCCAACTGGAATCGCCCAAGCCCTACATCCACCCCCTGCGCACCCGGGCCGGCAAGGTGGTCAGCCTGTTCCGTCCCCACGACCACGTGTGGCACAAGGGCATCGCGTGGTCCCTGCCCCACGTCGGCGAGGAGAACTTCTGGGGCGGTCCCACGTACATCCATGGACGCTTCTACGTCCAGCTGCAGAACAACGGAACCCAGGCGCACCGCCGGGTCGTCGACCTGGACAGGGCCGACGGGACGGCGACGTTCGCCCACGACCTGGACTGGACCACGCAGTCCGGCGCGCTCTTCTTCACCGAACGCAGGACACTGCGAGCGAGCCTGCTCTCCCCGGACGCCTGGGCGTTGACGTTCGAGACGCGGATGACGAACGTCTCCGGAACGGACGTCGCCCTGGGGTCCCCGACCACCAAGGGACGGGAGAACGCCGGCTACGGCGGCCTGTTCTGGCGGGGCCCTCGGTCGTTCACCGGCGGGCAGTTCGTGACCGAGGAAGGCCTGGGCGGCGACGAGGTCCGCGGGCGGCGCATGGAGTGGATGGGCTTCGCGGGCCGCCACGACGAGACGGACGCGCAGTCGCTCGTGCTCATGGTCGACGACGCGGCCAACCCGAGTCACCCGCCGCAGTGGTTCGCCCGGACCGAGGAGTTCGCCTGCCTCAACCCGGCACCGTTCTTCAGCGAGGAGCTGACCGTCGCGGACGGCGCGACCGTGCGGTTCCGCTACGGCGTCGGGATCGCCGATGCCGACGCGAACGCGGCTCCCGCACTCGCCGACGCGGTACGCCGGGTGCTCACACCGTCGGGTACGCCGTCCGCACATGCCGCAGAATCCTCTGCAGGGCGCTTCGGGACGGAGTGATCCGTTCCCTGCTCGCTGTAACCCCCCGGCGTGCACTCCCCGCTCACCAGGGAGTGCACGCCTTCTTCGCTACCCCGGCTGCTGCGATCGCCGTAGCCGCAAGTGCCTGCGAACGTCAGCGAGGCACTACCAGACACGTACGAGGCCGATGGTGGCCCTGATTGTCCGCTCGAACGCAGGACGTCCCCCGCCTGCGTCACCTTTCGCCCGCTGATGCCACAGGCCCCGGCCCGTCGAGGACTGCCGCCACATGACCCGTCGGTGCGAGGCAGACTTCCTCGACTGTGGGCACGCAGTAGTGCGGGTTCACACCCGGCTGATGGCCGGCGCACGACGCTCAGCCCGGGAACGCGGGAAGTCCGTCCCGAGCGATGCCGAGGCGGTGGCCCAGGTCGCTCCGCGCGAGCCCAACCTGCCCAAGGCATGCCTGGACGGCCCGAGTCGGCATATCAAGCTGTTGGTCGACCAACGGGGCCCGGTGACCCAGCGCACCGCAATCGGCAACAAGCTGCGCCGGTTCCTGCACGAACTCGACCCGGAGCTGGCCGTCGCCTCTCGCGGCCTGCGCCGCCTGTACATCCTGGACCACCTGGCCCAAGCCTTGATCCAGCTAACGGGACGCTCGCAGCCATTCCTGCCGAACTGGTCGCGGACTGCCGCCGTCGCTCACCTTTGGTGCTGCAGCCGTCGTGGAGTGCATCCTCGTGTACGCGCGTGGCCCCAAGTAGTTCCAGAACCTCGTTGACGTTGCACCGGGCCGATTCTGTCCAGGCCGCCTCCACTTCGCCGTAGTGGCGAGTCGTCACGAAGGGCGACGGCCAGCACCTCGTTCTTGCCCGACCCGGCGCTGAGGAACAGCACCTCGACGACCACCACATTGACGATGACGAACGCCCACATCGCCCAACGCGCCGCGGCCCCGCAAGCACGGTGCCAAGGACGACTGTTCGCTGCCGTCACCCTCCAAGTACACCGGTGTTACACACCTGGGCGCTGCCGGGGCGCCTTCGCCTGCGCGCGGAGACCTCGCCTGGTGGAGCAATCGCGGCGGAGCTGCACCCGGCGATTCCACAACCGTTACAGTGATTCCGACCCTGTCCACCGCGCCGGAGCCGACCTTGCCGAACCTGTCCCACCTCGAGGAGATCTTCTCCGACGAGGGTGACGGTGCCGCCGGCCCCGTGCGGTCGCCCGGCTGGCAAAGCGACGTATCGCCGCAGGGACTCACGGTGACATTGATCGCCGACTACACGTTCCCCGTCCGGGCGTGGTTGCCGTCGGCGGCGATCGTGGCACTGCTCGGAGAGTTCAACGTGACCGCGGGTGCCGCCCGTACGACGATCAGCAGGCTGATGCGCCGAGGGGTGCTGGAGAGCAGCCGGCAAGGGCGGTACAGCTCCTACCGGCTGACATCGCAGGCCGCCGTCGATCTGTGGAGCGGCGCCAGTTCGATCGCCACCTTCACCACCCAACCCGACTCATGGGACGGTCGGTGGACACTGATCGCCTTCTCCGTCCCGGAGCAGGAGAGCACGCGGCGGCGCGCGCTGCGCACCGCGCTGCGGTGGCGCGGATTCGCGCCGCTGTACGACGCGCTCTGGGTGTCGCCGCACCCCCTGACCCCCAAGGGGCGGATCGAGGTGGCCGACCTGGCGCGGGGAGCGGTGACCGTGTTCCGCGCGCGGCAGGAGGAACTGGACACGGAGGCCGACCGCAACCCGGTCGAGGCGTGGGACCTGCCCGGCATCGCCGAGCACTACCGGGCTTTCATCGACCGTTGGTGCGGACTGCTTCCGCACATCAGCACCGACCGTGTCACCGGTGCCGACGCGGTGCGCGCACGGACCGAGGTCATGCACGCCTACCGGCACTTCCCCATTCTGGACCCGCTGCTCCCCATCGGGCTGCTGCCGCCCGGCTGGCCCCGGTCGCGGGCGCGGGAAGTCTGCGTCGCGGTGTACGACGGACTGCTCCAGCCGGCCCAGGACCATGTCCGCTCCGTGGTGACCAGATTCGCGCAGGGGCCGCACCCCGACATCAGGGCCCATACGATCGCCGGCATGAGTGCGGGTGTCGGCCACGGCTGACGGCGGGCCGCCGAGAGTGTGATCGGGCGGGCTTCGAAGGCGTCACACGGTGCCTCCAGCGCCTGCGATCTGTCGAATCCGCGTCGAAGACAACAGAGTTGGGCGCCAATGATTGACAGATCGGCGCCCGATCGGGAATGTACCTGTTGCAGGACATGTGGGAACGCTCCCAGAGTTGCGGCACACGACGAGTGGAAGGAGAGGCACCCTTGCGCCGCTTCCGCAGAATCAACACCTCCCCATCAGACAGGCGGGCAGGTGGGCGCGGAGGGCCGCTCCCACAATGAGTCACGGTTCGGCCGGTGTTCAGCGGCTCGCCGCGTCTCTGCCGGCAAGGCCACACCACGCCGATGACCACCACGGGCAGGACCGGAACGTCCTCCGCCGTGCGCGATTCGCCGACCTGACCACCCCCACGACCACTCCCCCCACCACCTGGGTCAGCCTCACCGCCGCGGCATCACCGACGTCTCTTCCCGGCGCCTGACCGAGCAGCGCTCCGCACACCCCCCACCAGGAGTCTTCATGACCATGCAACGGCGTAGCTTCCTGACCCTGAGCGCGGTCGGAGCCGCGGGCGTAGGCATGTTCCTGCTCGGCACGGGCCAGGCAGGTGCCACCGCGCGGGCGGGAGCTCCGACCCAGCGGTTCGCGCTCGGCGTGCGCCAGTACGCCTGGAGCCGCGGCAGCCGCCGGTGGACCACCTACGTCTACTACCCCGCCACCGGCGCCCCCGGTGGCTCCCCGGTCACCAACGCCCCCGTCGCCCAAGGCGTCTTCCCGGTCTGCGAGTTCATGCACGGCTTGAGCAGCAGCCCTCAGAATTCCCTGGCGATCATCCGCCCCCTGGCCGAGGCCGGCTTCATCGTCCCCGCCCCCCACTTCGCCAACCTCAGTGGCCAAGATGTCTACAACGGCAACCAGTCCAAGGACGTCTCCGAGGTCATCACCCGGACCCTCGCCCTCAACACGGCGAGCGACCCGCTGGCCGGCCACATCAACACAGCGGTCGGAGTCGGTGTCTCCGGCCACTCGATGGGCGGCATGACCACCCACGGCCTGCTCACGGCCTGGCCGGACGCACGGATCACCGCCGCGATCCCCATGTCCTGTGTGGACATGGGCAACCCGAGCCCGTCGGTCCGCGCCAAGGTCCTGTTCACGCACGGCGACCGGGACGGAACGTGCCCGATCTCCTCCGCCCGCCAGGCGTACCGGGAACTGCCCGCCGGCAAGGCGTTCCTGACCTTCCGCGGCGCCGGGCACAGCAACTACTTCGGCGACTCCCGCACCGTCAACACCTCCGTGGACTGGATGCGGTGGAGTCTCTACGGCGACACCGGGGCCCGCGACCGCCTTCGCGCCGACGCCGCATCCAGCACGACCAGCTGGGAATCCGCCCTGAGCTGAGGAACAACCACGCAAGGGCCGTGTGCGCGCGTCTGCCGTGATCGCCGCGCATCCCGGCCGTACAGCGTGCGTGGGCAATCGACTGTGTTCGTGTCCAGGCCGGCGTGAACACCACCGCCCGGACAGAAGACAGCTCCGGCCGCTCCCACTCGTACAGATAGATCCACTTGGGGGTCCGACACCCTCAACGGCACGAGAGAGGAAAGCACATGGTTTCACTAGCAGGGAAGATCAGAGTCACTTTCCTTGCCGTCCTGTTGACAGTTGCCGCATCTGTGTACGGCGCGGCGCATCAGGCATCGGCCGATACCGTGGCACAGTCAAGCGCTTCTCAGATCGTGGCCGACATGGGCGCGGGATGGAATCTGGGGAACCAACTCGAAGCCACCACCAACGGATACCCCAGCGAAACAGCGTGGGGCCAGCCGACGGTGACGCAGGCCCTCATCGACAAAGTGAGGGCGGCGGGGTTCAAGACGATCCGGATTCCGGTCTCCTACCTGGGAGCCATAGGGCCCGGCCCGACTTACACGATCAACGCAGCCTGGCTGAACAGAGTCCAAGAAGTCGTCAACTACGCCTACAACAGAGGCCTGCATGTGCTGATCAACATGCACGGCGACGGGTACAAGAGCGTCAACGGCTCCTGGCTGATCTGCGATTCACCCTCCCAGGCGACGATCAAGGCCAAGTACGAGAAAGCTTGGCAGCAGATCGCGAACAGGTTCAAGAACTACGACCAGCGTCTGATCCTCGAGTCCATGAACGAAGTGTTCGACGGGCAGTACGGCCGCCCGACCCAACCGTGCTACTCGAACATCAACAGCTACAACCAGATCTTCGTGGACACCGTGCGGAAGACGGGCGGCAACAACAGTTCGAGGTGGCTGCTCGTGGCCGGCTGGAACACGAACATCGATTACACCGCGGGGAATTACGGCTTCGCCCTTCCGTCCGACCAGTACCGCTCCTCCTCCATTCCCGCAAGTGAGCGGCGGATCATGATCTCCGTTCATCACTACAGCCCGTGGGACTTCGCCGGAGAGGAAAGCGGCACCATCACGCAGTGGGGCCGGGCAGCGACCAACCCGTCGAGGACGTCGACCTGGGGACAGGAGGACTATCTGGACGCGCAGTTCAAGATGATGCGCGACGTGTTCGTCACGAAGGGGTATCCGGTGGTGGTGGGCGAATACGGCGCCATCGACAAGTCATCCTTCGATTCGTCGAACAATAGGTATCGCGCGGACTTCGCACGGGCCGTCGCGGCCACCGCCAAGAAGTACGGCGCGGCCTCCATCTACTGGGACAACGGTGCAACCGATCGGTACGGGTTCGGGCTGTTCAACCGGCGCTCCCTCACGGTCACCCAGCAGGGCATCATCAACGCCATCATGACCGGCGTCAGCGGCAGTGTCGCCGGCTCCGGCCTTCCGTCCGGCACGTAGCAGGACCCGAGTCTCGGCGACGGGTACATCCCTCTACACACCTCGTGGGCGCGCAGTTGGGCCGAGTGGTGATGCCACACGGTGTGCAATCTCGCCAACTGCGCGCCGACCAGCCGGAGAAGCTACGCTGCTCCGCATCTGGGAGCACGTCTGACAAACGGAGGACAGCGATGTCTTCACATGTACGACCGACGACGAGGTGTCTGCCGGGCTGGCCGGCGTGCCGCGCTCAGGAGGTTCTGCGGTCTCTCAGAGCCCGGCTCAATCCGGAGGACATGGCCTGCCCTCATACGAGCGGCGGTGGGTACCCGGCCTGCGGCGCGAGGAGCCGGCGGGAGTGTCATACGCGTACTACGCACGCCTGGAACAGGGCTACGGCGAAACCATGTCGACCGAGGTGATGGCCGCCGTGGCCCACGCCCTGCGTCTGGCCGAGGAGGAACGGGACCATCTGATCCGGCTCGCCCAGCCCGACCGGAACCGCACACCGCTGTCCAGCTCATTGACTGTTCGGCAGCGCGACGGTGGGGCGGGGTGGCGTAGGCATCTTGCTGCCGATGAAGGAGCTGGGGTGCGGGGGGCTGGTTGTAGGCAGTGTTCTGCCAGGCCAGAGCCGTGCGGTACTGGGTGTCGCGGAGGATGGTCGTGATCCGCGTATTGGTCTGGTACGGCGTGGAGTAGATCCGCAGGGCCGTGTTGTCGGACGTCGGCCAGATGACTTCCTCGCGCCAGTCGCCGAGGATGTCGCCGGACAAGGACCGCGTCGACGGTGCCGTTGTTGGAGTGGACCCCGGCGCCGGTGAGCAGGCGGGTGTCGCCCGGAGGTGCCGTACTTGTCGATGTCGGTGCCGTCGAGGAGTTCGCGCGTAGTGTCGCCGTCCCACCACGCCAGGAAGTTGCTGGGCCGGGCTTACGACTGGCGACCACCGCGCCCTTGGGGTTGCGGACGCCACTCACGAGCGACGACCACGACCCTGCGCCCGCGCTGCCGGACCAGATGTCACCGGACACGCCCCGGCCGTTGTCACCGCCGGCCGGGGTGGACCAGAGGACTTGGCCGGTCCTCGCGTCCGCCATCCAGGAGGACGGCTTGGAGCTGTCCTCGTCGACCTTGAACTCCTCCAGACCCGGCCGGGGCAGGTCGAGGTCGCCCACGTGCATCGCGTCCGGCCCCGGTCGAGGCGTTCCACCTGCCGCGCGGTCGCGGCGTGCGCGGTCTGCGGTATTCCGGTGAGTGCGGAGAGGGTCAGTGCGGTGGCGGCCGTCAGGCCGCCGAACAGCCAATTGTTTGACCTGCGTTGGAATCGCCATGGGCGCAATGCGGTGCGCGGACGCCGGTGCGGGACGGTCACTACGACCTCCGGTGTGGGGGTATGAAGATCGCGGAGAAGGCGGTCCAACCACAGATGTGGGAACGTTCCCATTCGCTGGGAAGATAGATGTTCACTGATGGCCCGTCAAGCATTCTGTTGGGCTCTTCTGTTCACGCATGTTCGGATGCGAGTCAACGAGATGTTCCGTGCGCAGCCTCGCCCCGTCGCTGCATTCCTTCTAAAAGGCACTTGAACTGCGCCGACTCCCGCTGTTTCAGACAGCTCACGGCCGAGGCGCGGCGTACCCCCACCCACAGGATCGCACTGCTTCTTCCATGGATTGGTGAGCAATGGTTGACAGCTTCGTGCCCGATCGAGAAGCTGCGTGATGTACCTCAAGTTCGTTGTGATGCGATTACGCACATACGTCGCAAGACCTCTGTGATCGCTCACAGTTCAGACTTGGAGGAGCGTCCCTGGCATGCCACGGCCGCGCCCTTCGACACGTGCCACTCGTAAGCACTCCTGCCTTAGTTGCTGCCACACCGAGGGAGGCTCATCGGCTGGATCGCACGCGGCTACACCAACTCCTCGGGCGTGAGAGCCAGTTGCCCCAATCACCCGCCTCGCTCCTGGAAGTCTCTTCCTCACTGACCCGCTCTCCGCCGACCGCGACGTCTCCCCTGCGAACGACGGAAGGAAAGGACCGAACATGTCCCCGCAACCCCCCACACCAGTTGCCGGACACATCAGCCGGCGAACCCTGCTCAAGGCCACCACCGCCACCGCCGGGGCGCTCGCCACCGCTGTCGCGTTCGCCGAACTCGAGACGCCTGCCGAGGCCGCGGCGAGCTTCGTCAAGGGCGTCGACATCAGCTGGGCACCTCAGATGGAGGCGCGCGGCTACTCCTGGAAGAACGCCGGCGGGCAGACCCAGGATTTGCTGACGATCCTCAAGGGTTACGGCATCACCGCCGTACGCCTGCGCACCTTCGTCAACCCGTCCAACGACCCGGCCAACGGGCACTGCGGCATCAACGAGGTGGCCGCCTTCGCCAAGCGGGTCAAGGCCGCCGGGATGTCGATCATGCTGGACTACATGTTCGGCGACACCTGGAACTCCGTGGGTGTGCAGAACCCGCCCGCCGCCTGGAAGAACATGAGCTACAGCCAGATGCTCACCGCGATGGGCACGTACGTGAACCAGACCATGACGGTCATGAGGAACAACGACGTGCTGCCCACCTGGGTGCAGATCGGCAACGAGATCAACAGCGGGATCTGCCGCCCGGTCGGCAGCGTCTCCAACGTGGCGCAGATGACAGGGCTGCTCAACGCCGCATACGACCAGGTCAAGGCGGTGTCACCGAACTCGACCGTGTGTATCCACCTGGCCCAGCCGCAGAAGTACGACGTGATGACGACGTTCTTCAGCCGCTACGCGGCGAGCGGCGGCAAGTGGGACATGTCGGTGTTCTCGTCCTACGGCAGCGCCGAGCTCGCCCCCGGGATCGTGGCGAACATGAAGAAGATCTCCGACGCCTACGGCAAACCGTTCCTGCAGAGCGAGTTCGGTGGTCGGGTGGACCGTGCCTCCTCCACCCAGGCCGCGCTGGTCGCCTACATCAAGGCCCTCAAGGCCAATGGCGGGCAGGGCATCTTCTACTGGGAGCCGGAGTGCATGTCCCCGTTCACCGGCTACAACATGGGCGCCTGGGACTCCTCCAGCAAGCGGCCCACCGCAATCATGAACGGCTTCACCCAGGCCTGAGCGGCGGGCCATGGACCTCAACCCGGGCAACTCTCCGGTCAAGGACTGGGATTGGTGATTGTAATGAGCATGACATCGAGTCTCGAAGGGCACGGCGTCAGGCTGGGAGCAGTGGGTCTGCTGACCCTCGCGACGCTGGTCGGCACCGGTGCGGCGCATGCCGATGCCGCCACGCGGGCGCTGCCGGCCGGTTGTTCCGGCAGCGCGCCGATCAAGTGTCACTACGCGGTCTCACCCGGCAACTACGACGTGACGGTCTCCATCGGCGGTGCCGGTGCCGCCGCCACGTACTCGTTCACGGTCAACGTGCGGCAGCCGGAGGGGCAGCCCACCGGCCAGGGCGGCACCGGAAACCCCGGTCTGGACATCCGGTTCTCGGGGACCAACCCGCAGGTGTCGGCCGTCTCGGTGAAACCGGCGGCCCAGCCGCTGGTCGCCTACCTGGCCGGCGACTCGACCGTGTGCGACCAGCCCGTGGCCCCGTACACGGGATGGGGCCAGATGATCACGCCTGCGGTGGGTCCCGGAGCGTCCGTCGCCAACTACGCCGACTCGGGGGAGAGTTCGGGCAGCTTCCTGAGGAACTCGGCGCTCTTCCCGGCCCTGCTGCCGAAGGTCAAGGCAAACGACGCGGTCTTCATCCAGTTCGGCCACAACGACAAGCAGACCAGCGCGTCAGCCTTCCGGAGCAACCTCACCTCCATGATCACGCAGGTCCGTGCGAAGGGCGGCGTTCCCGTTCTGGTGACCCCGCCGGTCCGCCGCCAGTTCAACGGCAGCCGGCTCACGCCCACAGCACTGCACGTCAACGGCCTCGGAGTGAACCTGCCCGCCGAGATGCGCTCGGTCGGCACGGCGCAGAACGTGCCAGTGATCGATCTGACCACCAAGAGCAAGACGCTGGTCGAGTCCCTCGGCCCGTCCGCCTCCGCACAGCTCTTCCTGCGCTCATCCGTCGACGGTGTCACGGACAACACCCACTTCTCGCAGTACGGCGCGAGCCAGATGGGCGGGCTGGTGCTCCAGAGCATCCGCGAGCAGCGCCTGCCCCTGGCCGCGTACCTGCGCTGACCGAACGCCCGGCGCCAGTCCCAAGGAGGGACCCGTTGAGGAACTTACGGATTCTCATCACGACCGCGCTCATGATCGCCTTGTCGAGCCTCGGTGTCAGCGCCGCATCCGCGGCGGACCGCGTCGCCACGGACTGCACCAGTGCCTCCCGCGCCCAGGCCCCGGCCGCACAGGCGGCCGCCGCGCCGGTCACCGTGTGGCTGGCCGGCGACTCCACCATGGCCAACCCGAGCTCCGGCCGGTGCCCGGTCGGCTGGGGCAGCCAGTTCGACGCCCTGTTCAAAAGCGAAGTGACCGTCAAGAACCAGGCCGTCGGAGGCCGCAGCATCCAGACCTGGCTGTACGAGGGGAACGTGAGCGGCACCAAGGGCTCGGACGGTGAGTGCCGCCTCACGTCCACCACGTACTCGTCCCGCTGGCAGGCGATGCTGAACTCGACCACCGGAATGAAGGCCGGTGACTACCTGCTCATCCAGTTCGGCATCAATGACTCCTCCTCGACCTGCCCCCGGCACGTCGGCCCGGCCCGGTACCAACAGCTGATGACCCAGATGGCGCAGGCCGCCCTGGCCCGGGGCGCGCACCCGGTGCTGCTCACCCCGGTGGCCGCCATCACCTGCTCCGGCGGCACAGCGACCAAGAACCGCGGCTTTGTCACCCAGACCCTCGCCGCCGGCGCCGTCACCAGGGCGCCCGTCATCGACCTGCAGACGCTCAGTGTCTCGCTCTACAACAGTCTGCACTTCTGCCCGAACAACGGCGACTACGGGGGCAGCGGTCCCCTGGGCACCTTCTTCTGCAACGACCACACCCACTTCGACACCTACGGCGCCCAGCGGGTCGCAGGGCTCGTCGCCGGTGACGTGCGCCGCCAGAACCTCCCGCTCGCCGTGTATCTCACGTAGCACGCGGCGGTGGGCGCGAACCGAGGCCGGTCGGTTCGCGGGTGGCCTCAACGACGGCGGTGCAGCAGACCGAGGACGCAGTCGTCCCTACCTGAACCTGACGATGGCGTACGGAAACGGCTTGGCTCCGACCAGGCCGCGGCGTGCGACGAAGAAGGAGGCCGGGGCGAGGGTGCGACCGGGCACACGCAGGACGCCCGCCAGTTCGCCGCTTCGGGCCTGGGCTGCCTCACGTACGACTGGTGCTCGCCCAAGGCCATCATCGGCGACCACGGTGGCCGCGTTCGCGTGGATCACCGAAATCAACGGCCGGGGCATGCCGGAGGTCGGCCGCCCGGCTTACGGACACGGAGCTGCGCGGCCACTTCGTCCTGTGGGCCATGAGGTCCGCACCGGCGCTCGTGGGCAGCGATGTGTGCAGCGTGTCGGCGGCGGTGCTGAGCCTCCTCAAGCACGCCGCCCCCCGTTCAACCAGAGCAGCCGTTCGCGATGTCTGTTCGGCCACCGCCTGAGCGATCAGGGGGTGGGCCGCTCGCTCGGAAGGTGGTACACGCGTCCATGGCAGTGTCACGAAGACGGTTTCTGGCGCTGGGCGCCGGAGCGGCCGCCGGAGGGTTCGGGCCGGCCGGCTGCGGGTCGCAGCGCTCGCTCGGCGACCCGGATGAGATCACGCTGTGGACCTGGGACCGGTCGGTGAGCGACGAGCTGGTCGCCCGGGCGGAGACGAAGGGCATACCCGGGGCCCAGGGCTTCAGACTCAGCCGCACCAACATCGGCGGCCATTTCAACACCAAGGTGCGTACCGCGCTCGCCGGCAAGTCCCTGGTGCCGGACATCATCGGCATCAACTCCGACGTGGCCACGTACTTCCCCAACCAGGACGTCTTCGTCGACCTCAACGACTTCGGCGCGGCCGAGCTGAAGAGCCGGTACCTGAACTGGAAGTGGCACGAGTGCGTCACGCCCGAGGGCCGGATGATCGCGTTCCCCATGGACACCGGCCCCACCGGGCTGTTCTACCGCGCCGACCTGCTTCAGGAAGCCGGGATCACCACCGACCCGAAGGAGCTCGCCGCCCGCGCCCCGGACTGGGACGGCTTCATCGCCCTGGGCAAGGAACTGCGGAAGTCCCAGGAGCGCGCGGTGATCTGCCCCAACATCCGCCACGTCTGGAGCATCCGCCTGGGCCAGCTGGGCAGCAAGTTCATGACCCAGGACGGCCGGTACATCGGCGACAGAGACGAACTGCGCGAGGCATTCGAACTGGCCTACCGGATCGGCAGGGACGGCCTGTCGGCCGGCGCCCCGGAGGGCTCCCCCGACTTGTACGGAGTGATCACCAGCGGCCGCCAGCCGGTCGGTATCGGCGCGGTGTGGTGGGGCCTCGCCTTCCCCGAGTCGGCCGCGCCGAAGACCAAGGGCAAGTGGCGGGTGGCCGACCCGCCCGGCGGCTCCGGCAACGTCGGCGGGTCCTTCCTGGCGATCACCAAGTACTCCAAGAACCCCGAAGCGGCCTACAAGTTCATCACCTGGCTGCAGTCTCCTGAGAACCAGGTCAAGGCGTTCACGGAGATGTCGCTGTTCCCGTCCTCCCCGCACTCCTTCACGAGGCCGGAGATGCGTGAGTCCCGGCCCTTCTACGGCGGACAGCGCACCATCGAGGTGTTCGGACCGTCGGCGCGGCAGGTCAGGACCGTCTACAAGAGCCCGTACGACCGGGTGATGGACCCCGTCTTCGCCGCCGAGCTCGCCAACGTGGAGTCCGGCAAGAACGTCGACACGGCATGGAGGGACGCCCAGAACACCATCGAGCGTGAACTCACCCGCGAGGGGGCGATCTGAATGGGCCTCGCCGATGCGCTGCGCGGGAGGACCGCCAAGCCGCCACCGGACGGGTCCAGGCCGCTGCCCGGCTGGCGCCGCTACTGGCCGATGTACACGGCGGTTCTCCCCGTTCTTCCTCCTCTTCGCCGTATTCGGCGTCTTCCCGGTCGGCTTCTCCATCTACCTGTCATTCATGTCGTGGGACGGCATCGGAGAGACGCGGCCGATCGGCTGGGAGAACTACGCGTACCTGGTGACCGACTCCGACTTCTGGCAGTCGATCGGCAACACCCTGATCATCTGGATCCTGTCCACCGTCCCGATGGTCTTTCTGGCCTTGGTCATCGCCTACGCGCTGCACACCGCAGTGCGGTTCAAGGCGTTCTACCGGGTGGCCTACTTCGTCCCGAACATCACCTCGATCGTGGCGATGACCCTGGTGCTCGGCTCCGTCTTCAGCGACAGCTCCGGGCTGCTCAACAGCGCGCTGCGGGCGATCAACTCCGGCGAGGTCGGCTGGCTGTCCGACCCGTGGGCGATGAAGATCTCCGTGGCGGCGATCACCATCTGGCGATGGGTCGGCTACAACGCCATCATCTGCCTGGCCGGCCTGCAGGCCATCTCCAGCGACGTGTTCGAGGCCGCCAAGGTCGACGGCGCCGACAACCGCCAGACCTTCTTCCGGATCACCATCCCGACGCTCCGCCCGGTGATCCTGTTCGTCGCCGTCACCTCCACCATCGGCGGGCTGCAACTGTTCACCGAGCCGCAGGTGCTGTTCCGGTGGACGACAACGGGAACGTCGGCGGGCCCGGCGGCGAGGCCACCACCATCGTGCTCTACCTCTACCAGCAGGCGTTCATCTTCAACCGGTTCGGCTACGGCGCGGCCGTCGGCTGGGCGCTGTTTCTCCTGATCGCGGTGTTCTCCGTCATCAACTGGCGGCTGATCGGCGGCCGGGACGAGGACGCGATCGGCACCGGCAAGCGGAAGGGGAAGTCCCGTGCGCGCTGAGACCGCAGCCCGGTCGCGGACCATCGTGGGCCACGCCGTGCTCCTGCTGGGCGCGCTGATCACGATCTTCCCGTTCTACTGGATGTTCGTGATGGCCTCGAACACCACCGGGGACATCTTCGCCTACCCGCCCAGGCTGATCCCGGGCTCCCACCTGTGGGAGAACATGAACAAGGTGTTCGACGGGATCGACTTCTGGGGGTCGATGGGCATCACCGTCGTAGCCGCCACAACCGTGACGTTCCTGGTGCTGCTCTTCGACTCGCTGGCCGCCTTCGCCTTCGCCAAGTACGCCTTCCCCGGGCGGAGGGTGCTGTTCTGGATCGTGCTGGCCACCTTCATGATTCCGATGCAGCTGGCGCTGGTGCCGCAGTTCGTCACCCTGGCCTGGCTCGGCTGGGTCGGCTCGCTCAAAGCGCTGATCATTCCCGGTGCGGCCAACGCTTTCGGGATCTTCTGGATGCGCCAGTACGCGCAGGGGGCGATCGCCGACGAGCTGATCCAGGCCTCGAGGGTCGACGGGGCCGGGTTCTTCCGCCAGTGGTGGACGGTGGGACTGCCGGTGCTGCGCCCGGGGCTGGCGTTCCTGGGGATCTTCACCTTCTTCCACATCTGGAACGACTACCTGTGGCCACTGATCGTGATGACCGACCCGGGCAAGGTGACACTGCAGGTGGCCGTGCAGCAGCTGAACGGCGTCTACACCACCGACCAGTCGATGGTCATCGCCGGAGCACTCATGTCAGTGATCCCGCTGATCGGGGTCTTCCTGATCGGCTCGCGCCACTTCATCGCCAACCTGGCCGCCGGCGCCATGAAGTTCTGAAGAAACACGCGCGTGGTCCCACCCCTCGAAAAGCAGCTTTCGCCTGCGCTGAGTTCTTCAGGCAGGCACGAGCCCCACTGCCGCACGGGAAATCACCTGACTCGGGAGATGAAGCTGTGAGAACCGCGAAGTTCGGCACCCCTGCCCTCCTGCTCTCGGTGGTCACGGCGAGTTCCGTCGCCATGGCCCCCGGCTCGGCGTCCGCGAGCGCCGCGACGGCCGGAAACACCTACTACGTCGCCCCGAACGGGAACGACGGCGCGGCAGGCACCCAGGCCGCCCCGTGGGCATCGATCGCCCGTGCACAGGCCGTCGCCACGGCGGGCGACACGGTCTACTTCCGGGGCGGCACCTACGCCTACTCCCGCGCGAACAGCGCCTGTTCGAGCCAGACCGCCAAGGTCGACGCGATCACCCTCAACAAGAGCGGCAGCTCGGGCAACCCGATCCGGTACTGGGCCCAGCCGGGCGAGAAACCGGTCTTCGACTTCTCGCGGATGACGGACAACTGCCGCATCAAGGGCTTCAGCGTCACCGGCAGCTGGATCCACCTCAAAGGACTGGAAGTCAAGGGGGTTCCCCAGAACAACAACCGCAACGCCGAGTCCTGGGGGATCTGGGTTTCCGGCAGCAACGACGTCTTCGAGCAGATCAACACCCACCACCACATGGGTACCGGCCTGTTCATCAGCGGCGGGGGCGGCAACCTCGTCCTCAACTCGGACGCGCATGACAACTACGACCTGCGCAGCAACGACGGGCCCGGCGAGAACGCCGACGGGTTCGGTTCGCACTACACGCCGGCCGGCCGCCCCGCGAACGTGTTCCGGGGTTGCCGCGCGTGGTGGAACGCCGATGACGGGTTCGACCTCATCTCCACCTACTCGCCCGTGATCATCGAGAACTCGTGGGCCTGGCGCAACGGGTACGTGCCGGGGACGACGACGCCCTCCGGCAACGGAGCCGGCTTCAAGTCCGGCGGCTACGGGGGCGACTACGAGGCCAACGCGCCGAAGCACACCGTCCGCTACTCGGTGGCGTTCCTCAACAAAGCGGCCGGCTTCTACGCCAACCACCACCCGGTGGCCAACGACTTCTTCAACAACACCGGCTACGGAAACCACCCCAACTTCAACATGCTGGGAACCGACTCGCGCGGCGCCGCCGTCGGCCGGGGCACCCTGCGCAACAACATCGCCTACACCGGAACGGCGACGTCGAACATGAGCGGCACGAACGCCGCGTACAACACCTGGAACCTCGGCGTCCCCCTGTCGGACTCCCAGTTCCGGAGTGTGTCGGCGTCCGGCTGGGACGCGCCCCGCCAGACCGACGGGAATCTGCCCGTGCTGCCCCACCTGCGTCTCGCAGCGACCAGTGCCCTGATCGACAAGGGCACCGACGTGGGACTGCCCTTCAACGGAAGCGCGCCGGATCTCGGCGCCTTTGAGAATGACGGAAGGTGACCTCTTGAAACAAAGATCGCGTGTCGTCTCCAAGTACTGGAAGTTAGCCGCCGCCACCCTGTTGTCCGTGGCGTTGGCGGCACCGCTCTCGGCGAGCACCGCCGCGGCGGAGACACCTGCAACGCAGAGACAGGCAACGGACCTCCAGGACCAGGGGGCGGCTGCTGGACCGGTGGTGGATCGCGGCCTCGAGTACCTGGTGTCCGACTACCAGACGCGCACTCCGACGAAGTACACGGCTGACTCCTGGAAGCCCTTCGCCAAGGCGTTGACCGCCGCGGCTGAGGTCGCCGACGACTCCTCGGCCATCACGTCGGACGTCGCCGACGCGAAGACGGCGCTGATGACCGCCGCCGGCGATCTGAAGGCCGCCGACGAGGGCACGTTCCAGACCATCACGAACAACACCTTCTGGAACGACACCAGCGGCAACCCCATCTATTCGCAGGGCGGTGGGGTCTTCAAGTTCGGCGACACCTACTACTGGTACGGCGTGCACTACACCGGCGCCGAGCTCTACCGGGCCAATCCGACGAAGAAGTACGACGGCAACGTCAGCTTCGTCTCGGTCCCCGTGTACTCGTCCAAGGACCTGGTGAACTGGAAGTTCGAGAACAACGTCGCGACGCGCTCGACCAAGATCAACAACGGGGCCACCCTCGGTCAGGCGGGATGGGTCGGGCGGCTCGGGGTCTCGTACAACGAGAACACCGGCAAGTACGTGCTCGCCACCCAGGCCTACGTCGGAGGCGGGCACGGTGTCCTGCTGCTGCAGGGCGACTCACCCACCGACACCTTCGACTACGGCTACTTCCAGACCCAGATCACCAACTCGCCGACGACCGGCACCGGAGACCAGACCGTCTTCACCGACGAGGACGGCAAGGACTACCTGATCTTCTCCAACCGCGAAGGACGGTCGCGCGGCTTCGTGGCCAAGTTCCGGGAGTCCGACTCGCTGCGGATCGAGCCAGGCGTGCAGATCCGCAGCGGCGCCGGTCGCGAGGGCAACGCCATGTTCAAGCTCGACGGCAGGTACTACCACGCGACGTCGGACCTGCACGGCTGGAACACCTCTGTCAACTACGTCAATGAGTCGACCAGCAGCAACGTCCAGGGCTCCTACAGCAGCGAGTACGTCCTTGCCGGCACCGAGATGGACTACAGCCACGTGACCCAGACCGGGTTCTTCGTGACGGTCAAGGGCACCAAGCAGAACACGGTGCTCTACGCCGGCGACCGCTGGGCCGACTTCGCCTGGAACGGCATCGGGTACAACCAGTGGGTGCCGATCACCAAGACCGGCGCACGGCCGCAGTTCCACTCGGTGAGCCAGTGGCAGTTCAACGCCACGACCGGGGAGTGGCGCGTCGGGCCGGCGAACAACTACATCCTCAACCCCGACATCCAGGCCGACCGCGTCATCGTCTCCAGCGTACGGGGATGGCGGAACCTCGGCGGTTCGGTGACCAACGTCAACGGTGGTGTGAACGGGTCTCGCTTCGCCCTCCAGGTGAGCAACAGCGGCGGCGTCGAGCAGCGGATCGAGTCGGTGCCCGCAGGCACCTACACCCTGTCCCTGCACGCTCGGGGTAGCGCCGGACAGGTCGTGATCACCGGCGCCAACGGCAGCCAGCGCACCCTCGGCATCCCGTCGTCGAGCGGCTGGGCCAAGCGCGAGCTCACCGGCATCGAGCTGCCCGGCGGGGCCGCCACCGTCACCGTGCGGGCGTCGGGTTCGGGCGGCGTCACCGTCGACCAGCTCTCACTCGTCAAGACCTCTGCCGACACACCAGCGCCTCCGGGGCGTTACGAGGCAGAGACCGCTCCGGCACAGTGCCGGGGCACGATCGACTCGAATCAAGCCGGCTATTCCGGCAGCGGGTTCTGCGACGGCGACAGCGCTGTGGGGGCCTTCGCGGAGTTCACCGTGAACTCCGCGACCGCCCGTACGGCGACGTTGGGGATCCGGTTCGCCAATGGCGCCACCACCGGTGCGAGGCCCGCGAACCTCGTCGTCAACGGAGCCACGGCAGGGGCGCTTTCGTTCGAGTCCACCGGCGCGTGGACGACGTGGACGACCAAGACCGTGACGGTCCCGCTGAACGCCGGCAGCAACACCATCCGGCTGGATCCGACCACGGCAACCGGACTGCCCAACGTCGACTACCTCGATGTCGGCTGACTGACATCCCGTGCTCTGCCGGTCTTTGCGACCGGCAGAGCGTACGGAACAACCCATGCCGCCCGTACGTGACATCGTCAGGAGAAGGACATGAGCAGAACGCGTCTGCCCCGCGCCATCGCGGTCGCGACGACGTTGGTCACCATGGTGTCCGCGAACCTACTCATGGTGCCCGAGCCGGCCCACGCGACCTTCGGAACCGCGGACATCAAGCCGATCGAAAGCAATATCGCCGCCAAGCCCTGGGCCTCGGCGACAGCCGCCTCCGGCTCGTCCAGCGCCCGTCTGGCCATCGACGGCGACCCGACGACGTCCTGGCAACCCGGTAGTGCCGGCGCCCGGCAGTGGCTCACCGTCGACCTCGGTGGAACCTACGACAACCTGCGTAAGGTCAAGGTGCTCTTCCCGGGCCGCGGCGTGGCCCACCAGCACGTCGTCGAGGCTTCATCCGACGGTCGCCGGTGGAAGGCCATCGCCGACAGGTCCCACAACCGAGCCGTGTCGCGAGGGGAAGTGCACCTGTTCACCCGGCCGGGAACGCGCTTCGTCCGGCTGACGTTCACAGGTGGGCCGGGCCGGGCCCGGGCAGGTGTCAGCGAGCTCCAGGTCTTCAACTACCTGCGCGACGACCTCACCCTCGGCGCCGATCTGTCCTGGATGGACGACGTCCAGGACCAGCAGTACTGGGTCGGCCCCCTGGCCGAAGACCGCGGCGCCGGGCCACACCTGCTCGACGTGGCCAAGGACCGTGGCATCGAGTACAGCCGGCTGCGGATATTCAACGAGCCGCGCAGCGAGAGCACCGGTCAACCGACGCCGATACCGCGCCAGGGCCCGGAGCGCTCACTGGCCTCAGCCAAGTGGATCAAGCAGCGGGGCATGGGCCTGGGGATCGACTTCCACTACGCGGACTCCTGGGCGGACCCGAGCAAGCAACCAAAACCACGCGCCTGGGCCGAACTGAAGTTCGCGGACCTGTCCAAGGCCGTGTACGACTTCACCGCCGACTATCTGAAGCGGCTGATCCGGCAGGGCACCAGGCCGGAGAAGGTGGCCGTCGGCAACGAGATCATCAATGGCTTCATGTACGGCAGCGAGGCGGCCCACATCGGCACGACGAATCCGCCGTATTTCGTCGACCAGGCCGATATCTACCAGTCCAAGCCCGGCGGTGGCCTGCTGTGGAAGTACTGGGGGTCAACCGACCCGGTGGAGCGGCAGCTCTACGACCAGTCGTGGGACCGGTTCACCACCCTGGCCGCGGCTGGGATCAAGGCCGTCCGCGACGCGTCACCGACATCCAAGGTCGAGATACACGTGATCGTCGACAAGGACAAGCTCGACAAAACCATGGAGTTCTGGCACCAGTTCCTCACCCGGGTGAAGGCGAAGGGCCAGAACCCCGATGTGCTGGCCATCTCGTACTACCCGGAGTGGCACGGTACGCCCGAGGCGCTGGATCTCAACCTGAACACCATGGCCACCACCTATCCCGGCTACGAGATCGACATCGCCGAAACCGCCTACCCCGCGTCGGGCGGCGACGGCTCGCCGTTGCCCAACTCGCCGTACCCGCGAACCATTCAGGGGCAGGCGGACGCGATCCGCAGGGTGTTCCAGGCCGCCAACGACGTGGTCGACAACCGAGGTTCAGGGGCACTGGTGTGGGAACCGGCCGGCTACCAGCCGATGTTCCGGGCCGTGCCCGGACTGGCGAACACGTGGGAGCCGCACGCGTCCATCAACGTCTTCAACGCCAGCCGCGCCAAGCACATCCTCCAGGACGCCATCTACACCAGCACGATGGTGAGGGCCGCCCCAAAGCTGCCCTCCTCCATCCGCATGCTCACCACCGCCAACAACAAGATCACCGCTGTCCCAGTCCGCTGGCAGCCGTTGCCACCTGGCGCGACGGACAGGCCGGGTGAGGTGACAGTCACCGGGACGACCGGCACAGGACCGGTCACGGCGGTCATCGACGTCATGCCCAGCCACGGCGAACACGACGTGACCACCTCATAGCCTGCTTCACCGACGTCGCGCCACCGAGACCACGACGGCACCGGCGACATCATCACCGCTTCACAGCAGTGCTCCGCTCACTCGGTGGCCAACAGCAACAACTGCAGCAGCGCCTGGGAGAACCAGGCCGTGTTCGACCGGAACGGCCACACTCACCCCGGCATCCGGTGCACCCGACCAACCGCATGCCGCTCCTGCCGCCCCTCGCGGGTGGCAGGAGCACCCAGACCCGCTGTCGCGCCGCGCGACCCGTCGATCTGTCGACCTCTGGCGCCGACGGGACGCACCCGGCAACGGGACCAGCCGAACGCCGAACCCTCCACTCATCCCCGCACCCAAGGAGTCACCATGACCCTGCGACGACGGACCTTCCTCAGCATGACCGCGGCCGGAGCGACGGGCGTGGGCCTGTCCCTGCTAGGGGCAGGGCAGGCACCAGCCGCCGCCGGGCCACTGGACACCGCGCCGACCACGCCGTTCGCGGTCGGCGTGCGCCGGTACGACTGGACCCGTGGCAGCCGCCCGTGCACCACCTACGTCTACTACCCCGCCACCGGCACCGCCGGCGGCAGTCCGGTGACGGACGCCCCGGTCGCCGCCGGTGTCTTCCCCGTCTACAACTTCACCCACGGCTACGGGAGCAGCCCGCAGAACTCCCTGTTCATCATCCGGGCCCTGGCCTCGGCGGGCTTCATCGTCCCCGCCCCGCACTTCAACCACAACTTCAACGACGTCAACAACGGCAACACCTCCAAGGACGTCTCGCAGATCCTCACCAACACCCTCGCGCTCAACGCGAGCGGACCGCTGGCCGGGCACATCAACACCGGCATCGGCGTCGGCGTCTCGGGCCACTCCCTGGGCGGCATGGTCACCCACGGTCTGCTGACCTCCTGGCCCGACAGCCGGATCAAGTCCGCCAACCCCCAGTCCTGCGTGGACATGGGCAACCCGTCCGGTTCGGTCTCGGCCAAGGTCCTGTTCGTCCACGGCGACCGGGACTCGACCACGGCGTACTCCTCGGCCCGGCAGGCATACTCGGAGATCACCTGGCCCAAGGCGTTCCTCACCTTCGTCGGCGGCAGCCACACCAGCTTCTGGAGCGACCAGCGCTTCCCGAGGACCGTCGTCGACTGGGCCCGCTGGACCATGTACGGCGACACCGCCGCACGGGACCGCCTCCCGGCCGACGCGTCCGGGTCCAACACCAGGTGGGAAGCCCAGCTGGGCGACTCCCCCGGCGGCCCGGGCCTCTACACCCTGCTGGCCCAGCACAGCGGCAAGGCCGCCGAGATCAACGGTGCCTCCACCGCCGCCGGCGCACAACTCGTCCAGCGAACCACCAGCAGTCGCCCGAACCAGCAATTCGAGTTCGTCGACGCCGGCGACGGCCACGTCCGCGTCAAGGCGCTGCACAGTGGCCTGTTCCTCCAGCCCACGGGCACCGCGACCGGCGCGGATATCGTCCAGCAGGCCGACACCAGCGCCACCAGCCAGCAGTGGCGCGTGGTCGATCACGGTGGAGGTGTGATCAGCCTCGTCAACCGGGAGTCCGGCCTGGCCATGGATGTCTGGGAGTACTCCACCGCCGACGGCGCCCGCATCGCCCAGTACACCTACAGCGGCAACCCCAACCAGCGCTTCACCCGCCGCCGCGTCTGACCGGGACCTGTCGGAGCACCGCTCGGGCGGTGCCCCGACATCGCGCCGACAATCCTTCGCGCACTCATCGGAAAGACCCATCCGCGCAGGTCAGTCACGGATGCATCTGCATCACCCCGCAGGTCAGCGCCACCTCGTGGACAACTGCGCGACGAAGTTCCCCGGGTTCTCGTCATGCCACAGCGTGCCCTCCGCATCGCCGGCGCGCCCCCGACACTCACGCCACCACACGCCCCTCTACAGGTCGACAAGGTGCGACTGGTCGACGTCAGCGAGACAGAACGACAGCCACGCCTCACGTGTCCACACAGCGGACCCTCCGCGCGTCGGTGCAGGTCAGCAATGCTACGAACCGGTGTCATGGACCAGATCATCGCGGGCTACGACCTGAAGGCCCCCGCTGGGCAACGGTCCGCGCTGGAAGAGGCTGCTCCCGTCTTCGCTCGCATCAGGGAGCACGGCGCCGTGGGCAGTTGCTGTATTGCCTGCTGACATTGGTCAGTTCCGCTGCCGTGAGCTCTGTCAGCGGCGGCCAACTTGGCCGTCGCCGAGGGAACCCTCCCGGTTCGGGACACCTATGCAGGGGCACAGAGCGAACACAGTGGCGCATTGGGCAGGCGCGGGGAACGCCGACATACCTCCGCGGGTGCGGAGCCAACGAAGAGCACCATATGTGGCGGTTCGTCGAGAACGGGACACCTCCGCTGCTGCGGAGCCAACCCTTGCCGACCCGCAAGGCCTGGGCGACCTTGCCGTTCTGTTACATGTCACGACAGACCCTCCCTTTCGATCGCGACCGTTAGCCAGTCGTTGGACGCGCTTTCAAGCCATTCGATCGGGCGAGCCGGAGCGTCAATCTCCACTGACGCGAAGCTGGGACACTTTAAGGCGATTTGCTCCACACATCCCCGGGCTACCTCTGCATGCGCAGAATGCGTCCACGGGGACTGTATTGGGTGGCTCTGACAATTGCAGCGAGTCTGATGGTTCCGGTTGCGCCTACTCCACAGATCCCCTTAGCGTCGCTCTCTGCTTGGGATCGGCGACGGTGTGTGAACTCGTCGGTTTTCTGGCGCTGTTGACGTTTCCGAAAGTGTGAGGAGGGGGATCATGCGTGCCTTCAGCACGGCTGACCAACCGTGCGTCACGCTGGTGTTCCGTCGGGATGTGGATCCCGAAGAGTTAGCGGCCCTGGTGCCGGGGGGCGAGCCTGGTGGCCGCCGGGGAGGGGGTCTGCGGACGGCTCTTCTGGCCGCTCATGCAGTGGCAGACCTTGAGGTGGCGAACCCGGCGGTGGAGTCGATGCTGCGGCGCCTCCTGACGGCGCTCGCGGTCCGCGCCAGCGGCCTTGATGTGCCCGACCGGGAGGCGTGGGAGGACCGCTTCGACGCGCTGCTGTCGACGGGCCGGTTCGATGCGGGCGCCGTGAACGCCTACTTTGACCGGTGGCGGCACCGGTTCGACCTCTATGACCCGCACCGGCCGTTTCTCCAGGATCCCCGTCTTGCGGCGGAGTGCTCGCGCCAGGCTCCGCCCGGGAAACTGGTGATGCCGAGGCCGTCGGGATCGAACCAGCCCTGGCTGGACCGGACCCCGCAGGAGGTCCCCGTACCGTCCGGCGAGGCCCTGGGCTGGCTGCTCGCCTGGCGCGGCTACGGGCCGTCCGGCACCGGAGCCCAGCGCCAGCACAGCGGCGTGAACTCCAAAAACATGAAGGCCGCGCCCCTGCGGGCGCTGGTGTCCATTCACCCACTGGGCGAAAGCCTGTTCACCTCACTCGTCCTGTCGTGCCCGCCGCCGGCCGGAGGTCCACTGGGCGCAGGCAACGACCTGCGGCTCGCGATTGACTCCTGGCTCGACGTCCTCAACAAGGAGGACACCGACCTCCTCTACCGGCCGCCGGACAACGATGCGCACAAACCGTAGCGATGGCGTGTCTCCGGCTGGGCGGACTCCAGAAGACGCTCATGCCGTGACCTGAGGGCCAGCCGTTCTTGTCATGACCGTCTGCACCTTTGTGTGCTGACCCTGTCAAGCCGTTTCAGGCTGCGTTCTCTCAGCGGGCGCTCAAATCCGGATAACGATCGCGTTACCGCCCCTGGGGTTTGTACCCCAAGGGCCTCTTTGCGTGACTTGGGTCACTCAAGGCCGCGTAGAGGACGTGATAGGACTTCCCAATTCCTTCTTGGGTCGGCCTTTGCCATGCATACACCGTCCCTTTACCTGCACCCCCCACTGCTGCGCCACACCAGCACGTCCCCGCCCCACCGAGGTAGACCAGATGTCACTCGAGTCCGTCACCACATCCATCGACGACGCCGTCAGCGATTTCTTTGAACCTGTCGCCACCAACGTCGGCGAGGTGGTCTTCTACACCGTGCCCGTCGGCGGCGCCGACCTCCCCCTCATCGTCGCCTGGCTCGTGATCGCGGGCCTGATCTTCACCACCTGGTTCGGGCTGATCCAGGTACGCAAGTTCAAGCTCGCCATCGACGTCGTCCGCGGCAAGTACGACGAGGAAGGCTCGCCCGGTGAGGTCAACCACTTCCAGGCGCTGACCGCCGCCGTCTCCGGCACCGTCGGCCTCGGCAACATCGCCGGTGTCGCCGTCGCCGTCTCCATCGGCGGCCCCGGCGCAACCTTCTGGATGATCCTGTGCGGCCTGCTCGGCATGGCGAGCAAGTTCGTCGAGGTCACCCTCGGGGTGAAGTACCGCGAGGAGCATGCAGACGGCACCGTCTCCGGTGGTCCCATGCACTACCTGCCCAAGGGGCTCGCCGAGCGCTTCGGCAGCGGCGGCGCCAAGTTCGGCAAGGTGCTCGCCGTCCTCGCCTCCATCATGATCCTCTTCTTCGGCCTCTTCGGCGGCAACCTGTTCCAGACCAACCAGAGCTACGCGCAAGTCGCTTCGACTTTCGGCGGCGAGGACGGCTTCATGGCCTCCTCAGCCGGTGCCGTCCTCTTCGGCCTGGTGGTCGCCGCGCTGGTCGGCCTGGTGCTGCTCGGCGGTATCCGCTCCATCGCCTCGGTCACCAGCAAGCTGGTCCCAGCGATGGCCGGCATGTACATCGTGGCCTGCCTGGTCGTCATCCTGGCGAACGTCACCGCGGTACCCGACGCCGTCCAGGGCATCATCAAGGGCGCGTTCGAGGCCGACGGTGTCGCGGGCGGTGTGATCGGCGCCCTGATCGTCGGCTTCCAGCGCGCCGCCTTCTCCAACGAGGCCGGTCTGGGCTCGGCCCCGATCGCCCACTCCGCGGTCAAGACCAAGCACCCCGCGAGCGAGGGTCTGGTCGCCCTGCTGGAACCGTTCATCGACACGGTCATCATCTGCACCATGACCGCTCTGACCATCGCCATCGCCAACCCGGCCAGCTGGGCCGCGGCCCGCGAGGGCGAGGACATCGGCGGCGTCACCATCACCTCCGACGCCTTCGAGACCGTGCTGCCCTGGTTCCCGGACCTGCTGACCGTCGCGGTGCTGCTGTTCGCCTTCTCCACGATCCTGACCTGGGGCTACTACGGCCTCAAGGCGTGGACGTACCTCTTCGGCAAGAGCCAGACCAGCGAGATCATCTTCAAGGCCATCTGGAGCCTGTTCGTCGTCGCGGGCTCCCTGCTCTCCCTCGACACGCTGATCAGCCTGGCCGACTCGGCGCTCTTCCTGCTGTCGGTGTTCAACATCATCGGTCTCTACCTGCTAGCCCCCGTGGTCAAGCGCGAGCTCAACTCCTTCCTGGAGTTCGTCCGGCGCCGGAAGGCGGGCCTGCCGGACGCGGACGAGGAGCTTCAGACCGCGAAGACGCTCAACTGATCCGAGCCTTGAGGCTCAGCATGTGGGCCGTCCCGTGCCACCCTCGGTACGGGGACGGCCCTCTGCTTATCCTGACCGACATGCTGACCATCACCCGGCCCCTCGTCGACCAGATCGTCGCGCACGCGCGCTAGCTGCGCGTGGTTGGGACAGGCATCTGTGGCGGCTCGGAGATGACCTCACCGTCCGACTGCCCTGGGCGACGCAACCTGCCGATGCGCTGCTCCGCAAGGAGCACGCCCAGGGCCTGTGTGACGTCGTGATCATCCGGTCAGAAGCCGCCTGCGCGGCAACCACAACCATCAGGACCCTGATCCCAACCACGGCACGCGGTGCGACGACGCCCCGCCGACAGGGACGGGAACGCCATGCCCCACACGACCGCCTTCGCCAGAAACCAGTAGTACAGCTAGCGCATCTTTCTGACCTGCGCTTGTGTGGGGGCGATGAGGCTGTGACCTGCTAGGACGGGTTGCAGAGGCGATCGGAGGCAGTCAGAGGAAAACACACTGATTCGACCCCGGTTCGACCCGGACCGCTCAGAGGCAGTCAGAGGCAGTCAGAGGCAGCGACCTCTGCAACTGGGCTCTGAGGGACCTGAGTTGACCGGTGTGGATCAAGAATGGATCACTCTGGCGGGGCTCTGGTTCGACCTCGGTCGAGCTGCGATGGGACGCCTGCCTCCGCTCGGGCCCAGTCGCACGAGGGCCTCCAGGACGGCCATCCTGGGGACCTTGCTGGCGCCGATGGAGGTCGGTTCCGGATGCCGCCCGTGGTTTTAGCGGGCCTGAGTGGCGTCCACGTCTTTGCCAGACGACCCCACCGCGTCACACAGCACCCACCAACCACTCCCCAACGACACCTCCCTCTCGCACGCGGCCCGCTGGGCCTCCGCCAACTCCCTCCGGCCGCGGCCGACCTGATCCTGCTCGGCGACCTCACCGGGCGCTACGCGACCGCCAGTTACAGCAGGCTCGCCTCCGACCGCCGGACCGTTGCCCTGCGCGGCGACCGTCAGGGCGCGGCCGAGCCCGGGCACCGGATCACTGCGGCCATCGCCTGCCACGTGGCCCGTGCCGGCGGAACCCTCGGCCATCTGACGCAGCTCCTGCTGCACCCCGAGCACGAAGGCGGCCGGCACGCCCGCAACATCGCACTCCGTTCCGGGCAGTCGAGTGCCCTGAACTACATCCGCCTGGTGTGGGCCAGCGCCTCGGAAGCGGTCAGAAGTGAGTCTGTGACGACGGGGCAGAGCAGGACCGGGACGGCTACCTTCCGACGAATGAGGAATGCGGCAGGTTCCCGGCCGACTCCGAATGCACCTCACGACCGCCTTCGCCGTGCCCCACGGGAGTTCCCGTGGGGCACAACGCGTTGATACGGGCTTCGGGCCATGTCCGGCTTCCATTGGCGTAGCGGAAAGGGGCAGCCGGCGTATCGTGCCGGCGTGCAGGGGCTTCTCCGGGGCGAAGACCTGATGCGTGACCATCGACGGCTGAACTCTTCTTCGGCTTCGCGCTCCGCTTCGTGGGAAAGCGGCTTCGGAATCAGTTGCTCAGGCTGGTGCCGGGCTCACCGACGTACGTGCGGGGCACCCGCTCGGAGATGCGGCACACGACCTCGTCAGCGATCGTCCCGGCCCACCCGGCGATGTCGTCGGCCGAGATGACCTCGCCTCCCTGATCGCCCATAAGGACCACCTCGTCGCCGGGCTCGACCGGATCGTCCCCGCAGTCGATGGTGACCTGGTCCATGGACACGGCGCCGGCCACGGGGTACCGCCGTCCTCGGATCAGGACGTGGCCACAGTTCGACAGGCTCCTCGGGTAGCCGTCCCCGTATCCGAGGGGAAGGGTCGCGATGGTCGTTTCGCGGTTCGGTCGGTAGGTAAGGCCGTACGACACACCCTCACCGGCCCGGATGCGGAAGGTGGACTGAACCCGGCTGAGCAGCGACATGGCAGGCCGTAGCCCGAAAGTGCGCGGCAGTCCGGCGCCGGGGACGATCCCGTACAGGCCGATGCCAGGCCGGACCAAGTCGAGGTGCGACTGGGGCCAGGCCATGATTCCCCCGGTGGCGGCCGCGTGCAGGACTCGCGGGGTCAGTCCGCGGTCGCGGACGGCGCGGACCGCGTCGAGGAAACGTTTCATCTGCTCCTCTGTGAAGGGGTCGTCGACGTCCTCGGAGGTCGCGAAGTGCGTCCATAGTCCCGTCGGCTCCACGCCCGCCTGTGCCGCTCGGGTGACGAAAGAGGCGGCGGTCTGGGGCGTCACGCCGCCCCGGTGCAGGCCCGTGTCTATCAGCACATGGGCCTCGGGCCGCACGCCCAGCGCGCGTCCCGCGGCTGCCAGCCGGTCGATTCCGGCGTCGGTGCAGAGGGTCGTCGTCAGCCCGGCGCGCAGGGCGGCCTCCGCGGAGCCGGGCGGGCATTCGGTGGTGACGAACACCGGGGCGTCGATGCCGGACGAGCGCAGCCGGATGCCCTCCTCGACCAGGGCGACGCCCAGCCAGGTTGCGCCCGCGGCCAGCAGCGTGCGTGCCACGGGCAGGTCGCCGTGGCCGTAGGCGTTGTTCTTCACCATGGGCATGGTGGCCACTGCGGCGGGCGAGAGTGCTCTGAGGTTGTCGGCGATGGCGTCGAGGTCCACGACCGCGACGGTGGGGCGCCAGCGGTCGGTGAGGTGGTGCCGGGCCTCGGATCGCCTGGTGTGGGTGACAGTCATGTGTTGTTCTTCCGGGTGGTGCGGTCGTACCGGTCGTCGGTGACGGCCTGCCGTGGGCTGGAGCCGCCCGGCGACCACGGGACACGGCAGCGGGAGAACCTGTCGCGCGCCGGACATGGCCACGGCGCGCGAACAGGTTCGGCGAGGGGCTATCGGGGCTCTGTGAGCAGCTCCTCCTGCGGCTCGGTCCGAGCCAGGCGAGAGTGCTTGACGCTGTAGCCGAAGTAGAGCACGGCGGCGCCGGCGAGCCACACCCCGAACATGGCGAAGGTGACGGGATGCAGGCCGTAGATGAGGTACAGGCAGAAGGCGATGCTGAGGACCGGGGTGACGGGGTAGCCGGGGACCTTGAAGCCGCGGTCCAGGCCGGGCTGGGTGCGGCGAAGGATCATGACGCCCGTCGAAACGACGGTGAAGGCGACGAGGGTTCCCAGGCTGGTCAGGTCGGTCAGAGCGTCCAGCGGGACGAAGGCGGCGAGCAGCGCGACTCCGGCGCCGACCACCAGGGTGTTCCAGACGGGGGTGCCGGTGCGGGGCGAGACGCGGGCGAAGCGCTGGGGAAGCATGCCGTCGCGGCCCATGGAGTACAGGATGCGGGTCTGCCCGTAGAGGGTGACCAGGGTGACGCTGAAGATCGAGACGATGGCGCCGCCGGCGAGCAGGAGAGCGGGCCAGGTGTGCCCGGTGACGTCCTGGAGGATCTGGGCGAGGCCGGCCTCCTGGCCGTTGAACCGCTTCCACGGCTGGGCGGCGACCGCGGCGAGAGCAACGGCGAGGTAGAGGACGGTGACCACGGTCAGGGCGATGAGGATGGCCCGTGGCATGGTGCGGCGCGGGTCCTTGACCTCCTCGCCCGCGGTGGAGACGGCGTCCAGGCCGATGAAGGAGAAGAAGATGCTGGACGCGGCGACACCCACGCCGCTGACGCCGAGCGGCATGAACGGGGTGAGGTTGCCGGAGTTGAAGCCGGTCACGGCGATCGCGACGAACAGCACCAGCACGGCGACCTTGATGCCGACCATCACGATGTTGGCCTTGGCCGACTCGCTGGCGCCGCGGACCAGGAGAAGGCAGCACAGGGCGACCAGGACCACGGCCGGCAGGTTGACGTAGCCGCCGTCGCCGGGCGGCGCGGCGAGCGCGTCGGGGATGGTGACTCCGACGGTCAGGTCGAGGAACTTGTTCAGGTACTGGCCCCAGCTGACCGCGGTGGCGGAGGCCGACACCCCGTACTCCAGCAGCAGACAGGCGCCGACGCCGAAGGCGACGATCTCGCCGAGGGTGGCGTAGGCGTAGGAGTACGAGGAGCCGGCGACGGGGATCGCGGAGGCCAGCTCGGCGTAGCAGAGCGCGGTCAGTCCCGCGGTGATCGCGGCGATGACGAAGGACAACAGGACGGCCGGGCCTGCTTCGGGGACGGCGGAGTTCAGCACGAAGAAGATGCCGGTGCCGATCGTGCAGCTGATGCCGATGGCGGACAGCTGCCACAGCCCGATCGAGCGGCGGAGGTGGATGCCGGAGCGCCCACCGTGTTCGGGGGCCCCGGGCGGGAGCGTGCTGGACCCGCTTTCGGCGACGAGTACGGCTACGGGCTTGCGACGCAGCAGGGTGGAAGCCGGTGTTCTGGTTCCTGTTCTGGTTTCTGCCACGGGAGTGTCCTTTGCGGTGCGGGGAGCGGGGAAAGGGCGGCCAGTCGGGTGCGCGGCCGACCTGGGCCGGAACGGCCCCGGTCACGGAGGCGGTGAGGCAGAGGGACTGCGGTGCGGGGCGGCTCAGGCGCGCGGGAGGTCGGGGAACGCCTGGGCCACGCCGGCGTGCGCGATCGCGCCGTCGCGGGTGTTGACACCGGTGGCGAGGGCGGGGTCGGCCGCGATTGCGGCGGCGGGCCCCTTGGCGAGCCTGCGCAGGAAGGGGAAGGTGGCGTTGGTCAGGGCGCGGGTGGAGGTCTGCGGTACCCCGCCGGGCATGTTGGCCACGCAGTAGTGACGGATGCCGTCCTCCACGTAGACCGGGTCGGCGTACGTGGTGGGGCGGGAGGTCTCGAACGCTCCGCCCTGGTCGATGGCGACGTCGATGAGCAGGGCCGACGGCTTCAGTAGTGAAAGGTGGTCCCGCCGGACGACCTTGGGCGCGGTCTGCCCCGGCACCAGAACCGCTCCGATGACCACGTCCGCCTGGGTGAGTTCGCGGGAGAGGGTCTCGGGATCGGAGACGACGACGCGGGCGCGTCCCGCGAAGAGGGTGTCGAGTTCGCGGATACGGCGGGCGGAGGTGTCCAGGACGGTGACCTCGGCCTGCATACCGAGGGCGAGGAGGGCGGCCTGGGTGCCGACGACCCCGCCGCCGATGACGAGGACGCGTGCCGGTGCGACGCCCGGCGATCCGCCGAGCAGCACGCCGGGGCCGCCTTCGGGAGCGGTGAGGTAGGTGGCGGCGGCGTGGGCGGCGAGGCGTCCGGCGATCTCGCTCATCGGGGCCAGCAGCGGCAGGCCGGTGGCGTCCTGGACCGTCTCGTAGGCGACGGACAGCGTCCCGGCGGCCAGCAGGGCCTCGGTGAGCGGTCGGTCCGCCGCCAGGTGGAGGTAGGTGAAGAGGGTCAGGTCCTCGCGCAGGAAGCCGTACTCGGCGGCGATGGGCTCCTTCACCTTCACCAGGAGTTCGCTGCCTGCCCAGGCTTCCTCCTGGGCGACGAGCTTCGCGCCGACCTGCTCGTAGAGGTGGTCGCCGAAGCCGGCGTCGGCGCCGGCGCCCTGTTCGACGAGGACGTCGTGGCCGTCCTCGACGAGCACAGCCGCACCGGCCGGGGTGAGCCCGACCCGGGCTTCCTTGGTCTTGATTTCCTTGACGACGCCTATGCGCATGGTGGTGCCTTTTCTGAGTGCTGGCTTGGGTGTTCTGTCGGACAGCGGGTGAGCGGGGGCGGTCAGGTGGTGGGGCGGAGGGCGAGGTTGTAGTAGCGGATCTCCTGGTACTCCTCGAGCCCTTCGCCGCTGCCCTCCCGGCCGAGCCCGGACTGCTTGACGCCGCCGAACGGGGCGGCGGCGTTGGAGGGCACGCCCTGGTTGATGCCGACGATTCCGGTGGCCAGCCGGTCCGCGACATTGAAGGCACGGTCGAGGTTTTCTGTGAAGACGTAGCCCGCGAGCCCGTACTCGGTGTCGTTGGCGCGGGCGACGGCCTCCTCCTGGGTGGAGAACCGTTGGACGGCGGCGATCGGGCCGAAGATCTCGGTGGTGGCCACGTCCGCGTCGGCGGGGACGCCGTCGAGCACGGTGGCCGCGAAGAACGAGCCCGGCCCCTCGGGGGCGGTGCCGCCGGTGAGCAGCTTCGCTCCGCGCCGGGTCGCGTCGTCGACGAGGCCGGTGAGCCGTGCGACGGCCTTGTCGTCGATGACGGGTCCGAGGCCGACGCCGGGGGCCAGCCCGCTGCCGGTGCGGACCGCCGCCAGGCGCTCGGTCAGGCCCTCGACGAACGCGTCGGCGATGCCGTCCTGGACGAGGATGCGGTTGGCGGCGATGCAGGACTGGCCGCCGTTGCGCATCTTGGCGGTGAAGGCGCCTTCGACGGCGCGTTCGAGGTCGGCGTCGTCGAACACCAGCAGGGGTGCGTTGCCGCCCAGCTCCATGGAGCTCTTCAGGACGTTGTCCGCGGCCAGGTGCAGCAGCACCTTGCCCACGCCGGTGGAGCCGGTGAACGACACCTTGCGCACGCGCGGGTCGGTCAGTACCGCGCGGCTGAACGCGCCGGCGTCGCTGGTGGTGACCGTCTGGACGAGGTCGGCCGGCACCCCGGCCTCAACGGCGAGCCGCACCGCCAGCAGTGTGGTCAGCGGCGTGAGGGTGGCCGGCTTGACGACCGCGGCGCAGCCCGCGGCGAGCGCGGGGGCGATCTTGCGGGTGGCCATGGCCAGGGGGAAGTTCCACGGCGTGATGAGCACCGCCAGGCCGACCGGGCTGCGCCGGGTGAACAGGCGGGCACCGCCCGCGGGCGCGTCACGGACACTGCCGCCGGGCCGGACCGCCTCCTCGGCGTACCACCGCACGAAGTCGGCTCCATAGCTGACCTCGCCGCGCGCCTCGGCGAGCGGCTTGCCCATCTCCAGGGTGATGAGGAGGGCGATGTCCTCGGCGTTCTCGATGAGCAGGTCGTACCAGCGGCGCAGCACGTCCGCGCGGTGCCGGGGCGTGGTCGCCTCCCAGGCGCGTCCGGCGGCGTCGGCGCGGGCCACCGCGTCGAGTGCCTGCTCGGCGTCGAAGTCCGGCACCCGGGTGATCAGGGAGTTGTCGGAGGGGTCGTGGACCGCGATGGTGCCCCGCGCGCCTTCCCGGCCGCCGCCGAGGCGGGCGCCGACCTTGTCTGCGGCGGCCCGGGCGGCCGGGTCGGAGGTGAGGAGCCGCGTGCTGGAGGTCATGTCGGTCACTCGCTTTCCTGCGCGGTGATGACCGCGTCGATGGCGGCGACGAGCTCGCGGAGTTCGTCGTCGGTGGTGATGAACGGCGGGCTGATCTGGACGGTGTTGCCGCGCAGCGGGCGGGTGACGAAGCCGCGTTCGAGGACCTCGTCGGTGACCGCTTCGGCGCTGAGGTGGTCGGCGAGGGTGACGCCGCCCAGCAGCCCGGCGACCCGCGTGTCCGTGACCGCCTCGCGGGACCGCAGCCGCGTCAGCTCGCCGGTGAGGAGCAGTTCGAGCTCCGCGACGCGGGGCAGGAGCTTCTCCTCCTCCAGCAGGTCGATGTTGCGCAGGGCGACGGCGCAGGCGGTGGCGTGCCCGGCGTAGGTGGCGCCGTGCCGGAAGATCGGCGTCTGCTCGGAGTCGCGGTAGAACGGCTGCCAGATGCGCGGTGAGACCAGTACGCCGCCCAGTGGGGCGTAGCCGGAGGTCACGCCCTTGGCGAAGGTGACCAGGTCCGCGTCGAGGCCGTAGCGCTCGCAGGCGAACATGTGGCCGGTGCGGCCGAAGCCGGTGATGACTTCGTCGACGACGAGGAGGATGTCGTTCTCGCGGCAGATCCGCTGCAGGCCCTCCAGGTAGCCGGGAGCGGGCGGAATGACGCCGCCGGTGCCCTGGACGGGCTCGGCGACGATCGCCGCGATGTGCTCCGCGCCGATCTCGTGCACCGTCCGCTCGACGGCGGCGATGTCGTACGTGGAGACGCGGGCGGTCTCCGGCACCAGGGACTCGGTGCCGTAGCCGGCTCGGTTGAAGTCCAGGCCCGCGATGCTGGTGCCGTAGGCATGCAGACCGTGGTAGGCGAACTCGCGGCTGAGGATGACGGTCTTGCTGGTGCGGCCCTCGCGTTGCCAGTGGCGCCGCGCGAGCTTGCAGGCCACGTCGATGGAGTCGGAGCCGCCGCTGTTGAGGATGACCTTGGGGTCGGCGATGGGTGAGAGGGCTGCCAGGCGCTCGGCCAGCTCCACCGCACGATCGTTCAGGTAGCGGCCGAAGATGTGGTACGTCTCCAGGCGCCGCATCTGGGTGTACGCCGCCTCGGCCAGCTCCGGGCGGGCGTGGCCGACGTTCGCGTGCCACAGGCCGGCGGTGCCGTCGAACAAGCGGCGGCCGTCAGTGGTGAAGAGGTACGAGCCCTCGGCGCGCTCGACGACCAGCTGGCGGCCGAGCACGGACGGCATGTGGGCCTGGGCGCTCCACAGAGCGGGCCCGGGCAGCACGGGGTTGGCTTCGTTGGGCATGGAAGTCTCCCGGGTACGGGGGTTTTTGAGGTTGCGTCAGCGGGCGATGAGGCCGCCGGGGCGTCAGCGAGCGGTGTAGCCACCGTCGACTGGAAGCGTGGCGCCGGTGATGTAGACGGCGTCCGGCGAGGCCAGGAAGCTCACCGCGCCGGCGACGTCCTCGGGTGAGGCCAGGCGCCCCAGCGGGATGCCGTCCACCACCTGGCGGGCCGTCTGCGCCGGGTCCTCCTGCTCACCGAGCCAGGCTTCGTACAGAGGGGTGAGGGTCATGCCGGGGGCAACGGCGTTGACCCGGATGCCGTACGGGGCCAGCTCGACCGCGGCAGCGGTGGTCAGCGCCTTGATCGCTCCCTTGCTGGCGCTGTAGACGCCCATCGTGGGGACGCCGATGGAGGCGAGCCGGGAGGTGATGTTGACGATCGACCCGGCGCCCGTCGCGCGCATGGCACGCCCGGCGGCCTGCAGTACCGCGATGGCGGCGAAGGTGTTGATCTCGAACGTGCGGCGGACCTCCTCGCCGGGCACGTCGAGCAGATCGCCCGTGTGGTCGGCGGCCGCGTTGTTCACCACGACGTCCACCCGCCCGAAGTGGTCGACGGTCTGGCTGAGCAGCCGCTCTGGCTCCCCGTCCACGGTGAGGTCGGCCGACACGAAATGCGCCCGCTGGCCCAGCTCGGCAGCCACGGCCTTGCCCCGCTCGGCGGACCGGCCGGTGATGATCACGGTGAAGCCGTCGCGGTGCAGTCGCCGGGCCGTGGCGACGCCGATGCCGGAAGTCGCGCCCGTCACCACGGCCACCGGGGACTGCTGGGCCTGTGCGGTGCTCATGCCACACCTGCCAGCAACTCGTCGGCGGCCCGCCTGAGGCGCACGACGCCCTCTTCGATGCGCTCCGGACTGGAGGTGGCGAAGCACAGTCGCAGGGCGTCGGAGAACGAACCGATCGTGGAGAAGGCCGACCCCGGGATGTAGGCGACGCCATGCCGCAGGGCGGGCTCGAACAGCTTCTGGGTGTCCAGACCGGCGTAGGCGTTCTGGAAGGTCAGCCACAGGAAGAACCCGCCGTCCGGGTCGGTGCTGCGCACCCCTTCCCCGAAGTGCCGCCGCAGGCTACCCACCGTGGCGTCCTTGCGGGCGCGGTACAGGCCCCGGATGCGGGCCAGGTGGCCCGGCAGGTGGCCGTCGGACAGGAAGCGGGTCACCATGCGCTGCGCCGGGACGTTGGTGCATGTGTCCATGGCCTGCTTCGCGTTGATCAGCAACTGCCGCAGCCCGGGGTCTGCGTCCACCCAGCCGACGCGAAGTCCCGGGGCGAGGATCTTGGAGAAGGTGCGGACCGAGAAGACCAGCGGGTGGTTCGGGGCCAGCTCGGCGAACGACGGCACCCGCTGCCCCTCGAACCGCAGCAGCCCGTACGGGTCATCATCGATGATCACGGACCCCCAGCGTTCGGCGAGTTCGAGGAGCTGTTCCCGCCGGACATGGGAGAGCGTGGCGCCGGACGGATTCTGGAAGTTGGGGATGGTGTAGATGGCCTTGGGGGTACGCCCGGCGCGTTCTACCAGTTCCGGCAGACGCTCGACCACCAGCCCGTGCTCGTCGAGCGGCGCCTCCAGGAGGTTCGCTCCGTAGCTGAGGGCGGTGCTGTTGCCGTTGGTATACGTCGGGCCCTCGACGATCACCAGGTCACCGGGATCGACGAACAGCTTGAACGCCAGGTCCAGGCCCTGCATGCCCCCGGTGGTGATGACGACGCGCTCCGCCGTGGACCGCACTCCCTGTGCCTCGCTGAGGGCGAGAACCTGCTCGACCAGTTCCGGTTCACCCTCGCTGGCGCCGTAGCCGTACTTGCCGTCCGAGGACTCGGCGAAGTATCCGTCGAACAGCTCGACGGGAACCAGATCGTCACCCGGCGCGCCCATGGCGAACCGCACGATGTCGTGCGTCTGGGCGGCGAGCAGTGACGTCGAGGAGTCGATGATCGAGCCGACCAGGTCTGACGCGCGATCGGCCAAGGGGACAGATGTGGCTGTCATCGAGGGTCCTTGCACGAGGAGTGAGCGACCCCGGCCGAATGGCGAGTGCAGGGTCGGCGGCCAAGAGGAGCAGGCCGCTGCCGCGAGCGTAGATTCACCCTCGTATAAGGAAAAGCGAAGATTACTGACAGCTATCCGTTAGCTGAACTTTCAGATCATGGGCCCGGGTCGTCGCAGGTCTGAGGGGAATCAAGCAGGACGGTTGCGAGCGCCTCCTGGACCGCTGTCTGGCAGGCGAGGATCACAGGCCGATTCTGGCTTCCCTCTCGGGACACCGCGTAGATGCCCCTGCTCATACCGCTTGGGAACTGACTGCTGGGGACCAGCTCCGTCCCTGACTCCTGTACGACGAGTCCGGGCAGGAATGCGGCCGCCAGCCCGGACGCCACCATGCGCAGGTGGAACATCAGGTCAGGGGAGCTGTACTTGACCTGTGGCTCGAAGCCCAGGTCCCGGCACATGCGCACCGTCCAGGCGAACGAACCGGTGCCCGTGGGCTCCATCGCCCACGCCAGCCGCGCCAGGTCGCCGACGGCGTCCGCGTCCACGCCGGCCGGCAGGTACACACCGATCGGATCCTGACAGAGCAGTTCGGCGTGCAGGCCCGGGCCGACCGACAGCGGTGCTCCTGGGTACTCGTCGGCGATGACGAGATCCAGGCGTCTTGCGGCCAGGCGGGCGAGTCCCTCCTCCGGTTCATGCTCCTCGAAGTCCACGCGCAGCTGCGGATGGAGCCGCGCCAGCCGCTCCACCACGCTCGGAATCACGACCCGGCTGACGGTGCTGAACGCCGCCAGGGTGACTGAGCCGCGGATCTCCTCGTGCGCGGCGGCCAGATCGGATTCCGCTCGTTCCAGGATCGACAGCACCTCTTCGGTGTGCCGGACGAGCTGTTCGGCCGCGTCGGTGAGCCGCACACCGCGGCCAACACGCTCGAGCAGAGGCACACCGGCCTCCTTCTCGAGGATGCCCATCTGCTGCGAGATCGCCGAGTGGCTGTAGGCGAGGTTCCGCGCCGCCGCGCTCATGCTGCCGCGGATCTTGATTTCCCGGAGCAGCATCAGACGGTGCAGGTCCAGCATGGCTTCCTCCAGATGCGTCGGCGACACCGGCTGAGACTCGGGTTGGCAGGCAGCCTAACCTCGGGGCCACTGCGGCAGAGCTGGCTGCATGCGGTGCCCGCACAGGGAACAAGGCCATGCCGAAGGCTGCTGAGGGCGCTGTCACGTTGGTTGACCGGGTGAGATGATCTTCTGGTTGATCGTGCCGGAGGGGGCTGTCCGTGGAGGCCGTGTCGGTCATACAAGGGTCACCGGTACCCGGTCGAGGTCATCTCCCACTGCGTGTGGCTGTACTTCCGCTTCCCGCTGTCGTTCCG
>NZ_JBWLKM010000027.1:0-104505 GCF_059026085.1 Streptomyces sp. a15
GGGTTTCGGCCGGTGCGGCGAGAGTGCGTGCCGGGCGCCGTGGGTGCTGTGCGGGACTTTCGAAACACCCCCTAGCCGCCCAGCCGGTTCACCGCGTCGAGCACCGGCGTCACCCCGTCCTCGCTCCGGATGCGCACCCCCAGCGCCCGCGCCCGCTCCCCGTACCCGGGTTCACGCGTGGCCCGTACGAGCGCCGAGGCCAGCGCGTCGGCCGTGAGGCGGCGCAGCGGCAGCGTGCGCGGGGCCACGCCCAGGCCGACCAGCCGCGCCGCCCAGAACCCCTCGTCGAACTGGATCGGCACCGGAACGGCCGGCACCCCCGCCCGCAGCCCGGCCGCGGTGGTGCCCGCCCCCGCGTGGTGGACGACCGCCGCCATCCGCGGGAAGAGCAGGGAGTGCGGGACCTCGTCGATGGTCAGCATGTCGTCGCCGGAGGCCTCCAGCCCGGCCCAGCCCCGCTGGATCACCCCGCGCAGTCCGGCCGCCCGCAGGGCGCGCACGATCTCGGCGCCGAGCCGCCGCGGATCGGGCACGGTCGCGCTGCCCAGCCCGACGAAGACCGGCGGCGGTCCGGCGTCGACGAACTCCTCCAGCCGGGACGGGAGCCGGGCCTGACCGTCGTACGGCCACCAGTAGCCCGTCACGTCGAGCCCTGCCCGCCAGTCGCGCGGCCGGGCGACCACCAGCGGACTGAAACCGTGCAGCACCCGCCAGCCCTGCCGCTCCCGGGTCCGCAGCCCCGCGGTGGTACGTGCGCGGGGCAGCCCCAGCCGGGCCCGCACGGGCGGTACGGCCGCGGCGAAGACCTGCTCGACGGCCAGGCTCACACCCACCCCGGCGACCCGGTTGCCGAGGGGCCCCCAGGAGCCGACACCCAGCATCGGCGGTGCGAACTCCCGGGTGGGGGAGAGGGGTTGGAGGTGGACGCCCATGCTCGGCAGGGACAGCCCCTCGGCGATGGTGTGCCCCAGCGGGCCGAGGGAGGCGGCGAGGAGCAGCGCGTCGCTGGTGCGGGCCGCCGCCACCAGGTCGTCGGTCATCCGCCCGGCCAGCGCCCGCGCCATCGCCACCACCCGCACCAGCTTGCCCACCCCGGTCGCGCTGCGGTGCAGCCCCCGCCCGCGAGCTGACTCCAGCTCCGCCAGTGGGTCCACCGGCAGCGGATGGAACCGCAGCCCCGCCCGCACCGCCAGCGGCTCGAACCGGGCGTGGGTGACCAGGGTGACCTCGTGTCCGGCACGGGCCAGGCCGTGCCCCAGGCCGGTGTAGGGGGCCACGTCACCCCGGGATCCCGCCGTCATGATCGCTACGCGCACGACGGCCAGTATGGCGGAGAGGGTACGCCGTCCCGGGCGAACGACCCGTGCACAACGGCGAGTTCACCCTTGTCACGTCCGTTGACTTGCCCCTCCGGTGGCTCTACGTTCGGCGCGCACACCGTTCGAAGAACCGATCTCCGTTCGAAATCTCGACCGTCTCGGGTGTTCTTCCCGCGCGAAGGAGCCGCATGTACCCCCCACCGCGTTCCCCCCGATCGGCCGTCAGAGGCCTGATGCAGCGCTGCAGAGCCACGGCCGTACGCGCCCTCGTCCTCGCCCTGACCGCGACGGCCGCCCTGCTGTTCGTCCAGCCGGCTCCTGCGCTCGCGGCGACGGCCCGTCAGATACCGGTGCCCACCGCCCCGATGGGCTGGGCCTCCTGGAACAGCTTCGCCGCGAAGATCGACTACAACGTGATCAAGCAGCAGGTCGACGCGTTCGTCGCCGCGGGCCTGCCCGCGGCCGGGTACACGTAGTGGGACTGCAACGGCCAGGCCATCGTAGATCGCGGCCGTGTCCTCGCCGCTCGGCAGCTCGTTGCTCGCCGTGATGGCCCCGATCGGAGGGCAGCGGATCGGCTCGCCGCCGCTCTCGGGGTGATAGATCCGCTCGTTGAGGAAGCCCAGCGTCTCGTTCAGCGCCGCCGTGGAGCACTTGAAGATCTCGTCGATGAACGCGACATGCGCGGTCGTGGCGCGGCCTTCGTAGACCTGGCGGTACTCGCCCCGGGCCAGCGCGGCGACGTCGACGGGACCGAACATCCTGGTCGGCGCGGTGAACTTGGACAGGAGGATCTCCCAGTACGACGCCCCCTCGACCCGGCCCGTGAGCTCCCGGGCCAACTCGGACTTCGCCGTTCCGGGCGGGCCGAGGACCAGCGAGTGCTGTCCGGCCAGCAGCGTCACCACCAGAGTCCGCACCACGTCGGCCCGCTCGTAGAAACGGTCCGACAACTCGTCGCTGATCGCCCGCAGTCTCTTGGCCGTGTCCTGCGCGTCCATGGCCAACTCCTTGCCAGCGGCGCCCCGGTCGGGCTGAAGAGACGGGCCTGTGTCCGAGCAAGACAACTTGACGGCCGCGCTCGCCCCCGGGACGGGAGCGACGAGCGTCACCCAAGACGGGTGTGACGATCACGAAGGTGCCGGACACGAACGGAACATGAGCAACGACGAGGACTTCGCCGCTGCCTATCGCGAGCACTACTGGGCGGTCAGCCGCTACGTCGCGCGGCGGTTGGACGGGCGTACCAGCGAGGTGGAGGAAGTGGTGGCGGACGTGTTCACGGTCGCCTGGCGCCGCCGGGCCGACCTTCCGGCGTCCCCCCTGCCCTGGCTGTACGGCGTGGCACGCAACTGCCTGGCCAACGCGGTACGCGGCCACGGACGCCGCCGCCGGCTCGTCGACCGGCTCGGCAACGACGACACCGTGCACGGGCGGCACCTCGCGGCAGGCCCCGACGCCGAGACACCGGGCGGCTGGGTGCACGACGCGCTCGCCCGGCTCTCCCCGGCCGACCAGGAGGTACTGCGCCTGACGGCCTGGGAGGAACTCGGCATCGACGAGGTGGCCGTCGCCCTCGGCTGCGGACGACGGGCCGCGTCGATGCGGCTGCACCGGGCCCGCCGCCGGCTGAGAGCCGAGATCGACCGTCTCCACCCCGCGCTCGCCGCCGGCGCACACCCGTCCAACCCGTCGAAGGAGCACGGCCATGGCTGACGAACTGGAACTCCTGCGCCGCGCCAACCCGGTCCCGGTCGACGCCCCCCACTTCGGCGACGGGCCCCTGGACCATCACGCCGAGCGGCAGCTGAACCGGCTCCTGCACGGGCAGACCCCCGGCTCCCGCAGCCGCGCCCGGCTGGCCTGGGGCCTGGTCGCCACCGCCGTCGTGGCCGCCCTCGCGCTGACCCTCGTACTCGGCGGCCCGAACACACCCCCCGCGGTCGCGGCTCCCCGCCCGCTGGTCGTGCGGGCCGACTCCGCCCTCGTACCCCTCCAGCTGCTGGCCGAGCGTGCCGGGCAGGACGCGGCCGACGGTTCGCCCGGGCTGCGCAAGGGCACGCACGTCCTGACGTGGAGCATGGGAATGGCGGAGGACAAGCCCCCGGTCACGTTCGCCGAGGAGCGGATCGTGCGCTGGAAGGCCGACGACACGCACACGGAACTGGTCGTGGCGACCGACCCGAGGCATCCCGGCCGGCCGGTCCTGTCCGACGAGGACGGCGAGCCCCGCCTGGTGGCGGACGGGCACGTCATCAGCAGACAGACCTTCGGGCCGAGCTGGAGCGACGCGCCACCCGAGTCGGCGCCGCCGCACGACCCGACGCGGCTGCGCGCCTATCTGCAGGAGGCGGGGTATAGCGATACGCCGCTCAGCACGCCCCAACTGCTCGACTCCGTCGGCGTGTTGCTCGGTCACTGGACCCTTGGCGCCCGCGAGAACGCGGCGCTGGCCCGGCTCCTCGCGGACGCCGAGGGGCTGCGGCCGGTCGGTCAGGTGACCGACCGCCTCGGCCGGCGTGGTCAGGCGTATGTGTACGACGGTTCCGGCGCCCGCCGGATGCTGATCATGGACCCGGCCACGGGCGCCGTCCTGGGGCTGGAGAGCACCGCCACCGTCGCCGAGCCCGAGTGGGGCCTCAGGACCGGCGACGTCATGGAGTACAGCGCCTGGATGCGCTGATCACACCCCGAGTTGCCGGGTGGCCGCGTCCACGGTCTGCTCCAGCAGCGTGGCGATCGTCATCGGACCGACACCGCCCGGCACCGGCGTGATCAGAGAGGCCCGTTCCACGGCGGAGTCGAAGTCGACGTCACCGACGTTCCCGGCGTTGTACCCGGCGTCGACCACCACGGCGCCGGGCTTGATGTCCTGGCCCCGGATCAGCCGCGGCCGGCCCACGGCGGCGACCACGATGTCCGCCTCGCGGACGGCCGCGGACAGGTCCCGGGTGCGGGAGTGGCAGTAGGTGACGGTCGCGTCCCGGGCGAGCAGCAGCATGCCGACCGGTTTGCCGAGGATCGCGCTGCGGCCCACGACCACGGCCCGCTTGCCGGCCGGGTCGACGTCGTACTCGTCGAGGAGCCGCATGATCCCGCCCGGCGTGCAGGACACGAAGCCCGGCAGGCCGAAGCTCATCGTGGCGAAGGAGGAGAAGGTGACGCCGTCGACGTCCTTCTCGGGCGCGATGGCCTCGAACGCGGCCCGCTCGTCGATGTGGGCGCCCACCGGATGCTGGAGCAGGATGCCGTGCACACCGGCGTCCTCGGACAGGGTCCGCAGGGTGCCGACCAGTTCCTCGGTGGTCGTGGCGGCGGGCAGCGCCACGTGCCGCGACTCGATGCCGGCCTTGCGGCAGCGGTTCTGCTTCATCCGGACGTAGGTGACGGACGCGGGGTCCTCACCCACAAGGACGGTCGCCAGGCAAGGAGCCTCTCCCGTACGTTCCGTGAGGTCGGCCGCCCGCTTGGCGGTGTCCTCCAGGGTGCGCCGGGCGAGCGCGGTGCCGTCCATGAGCCGGGCCTGAGACATGATCCACTCCTGAGCTGAGTCGACGGGATCGCCCAGGCGCACGGCATTCGTTTACGGCGGGCCGCTCCCCGGTGGTGCTCCACCTCAGCGCCAGTCACGGCCCGCCGACAGCCTAACCTCCTGCTTCGGCTACTCGTCCCAGGCCTGGACCATGGTCTGGTCGGCGATCTTCCCGTCCCGCAGCGACACCATCGACTCGGAGAACACGCGCACCCCGTCGGAGTACTCGCAGCTCTCGGTGAAGGCGACGCGGTCTTCCTGGACGACGCACTGCTCAAGCTTGTGCGCCTTGATGTCGCGGCTGTACACGTCCTCGAGCATCTCGCCGATCTCGTCCCGGCCGTGCAGGACCTTGGGGTGGCTGGGCTGGGTGTTGCGGTCCACGACGCGTATCTCCGCGTCGTCCGCGTAGAGCGACAGAAGATTCGCCGCAGTGTGTCCTTCGATGGCCCGACGCAGGGTTTCGGCGTCGAAGCCGGAGCGTGCCGCACTGCCCATGATGTGACCTCCTTCAAAAGGCCGCGGCCCGGCGAGGAGCGGGCCGCGAGGGGCCTCTCCCTTCGAGGCTCCTCCGCCCCGGCGGGCTCGGCAAGCGCAGTCCGCGCGCTGCGCCTCACGGGTGAGCGGCGGCGGCCGCCCGTGTCCGGCAGGGCTCCCTCGGCGTTGCTGAGGGCATGATCTCAACACGACGTATCGTCGCCGCCGTGGGTCTCGCCGTCGGGGTCACCGGCCTCGCCGCTCCGCTCGCGAACGCGGCCGACGCGGCTGCTCCGTGGTACCGGTCAGCTGAACCCCATCGCCACGCTCGACTCGCTCGTCGTGAGCGACATCCCCGCGGAGCACCGGGGCGAGATTCCGCGGATCTCGGCGCAGCTGGCCGGGCTCAACCGGGTCAACGACCTGAACCAGCTGCACCAGGTCACCGACCTCGTCGCCCCCGTCACCGGGCTGCTGCCCGCTGTCCGGGGCTGACCGTTCTCGCCTGTTGCCCGAGGGCCGTCCGGATCCTTCCGGGCGGCCCTCGACGCGTGTCGGAGTCTCAGCACGCGGGGGCGGGGTCCAGGAAGTGGAAGCCGGGCCGGGGGTGCATCAGGAAGTCGTGGTGGGAGATGTTCCACGCGTAGGCACCTGTCAGCGAGAACGCCACCCGGTCACCGGCCTTCAGCCCGGGCGCGGGCACGCGTCGGGCCAGCACGTCCTTCGGTGTGCACAGCTGTCCGGCCAGGGTGAACCGGTCGCCCACGGACTCGGATCGCGGCCAGGGATGCGGCCAGGCGTCCACCGGCAGTACGGAACACGGCTGGTCGTGCCCCTTCGTCGCCGGGGTGCGCAGATGGTGGGTGCCGCCCCGGACGACGGCGAACTCCTCGCCGTGACTGCCCTTCACGTCCAGTACCTCCGTGGCGTACCAGCCGCAGTACGCCGTCAGGGCTCGCCCCGGCTCGATGCGCAGGGTGAGTCCGGGGTGCGCCTCGCTCAGCCGGGCGAGGCCCTTGCCGTACGCGGCCCAGTCGAAGCGGAGCTCCGGACGGGTGTAGTCGACGGTCATGCCGCCGCCGACGTTCACCTCGGCGAGCGGCACACCGAGGTCCGTCGCCCACGAGACGACGGACTCGGCCACGGCCAGCTGCTCGGCTGCCTCCAGGCCGCTCGCCAAGTGGGCGTGGATGCCCCGCAGTTCGAGCTGCGGGTAGGTGCCGTCGGCGAGCGCGCGGACGGCTTCGAGAGCCTGGGCGGGGTCCATACCGAAGGGTGTGGGCCTGCCGCCCATCGCCAGCGAGCTGCCCGCCAACGAGCCGTCGGCGACCGGCAGGTTGACGCGGGGCAGCACCGGCACCCGTCGCCCCGGAGCGACGCGCCGCGCCAACTCGGCCAGCATGCGCAGCTCGTAGGTGCTCTCCACGTGGAAGCGTTCGACTCCCCGCTCCAGCGCGGCCGTCACCTCGTCCGGCGTCTTGCCGGGACCCCCGAAGGCGAGCGGCCGACCCGGTACCGCCCCGGCGACGTGGGCGAGTTCGCCGCCCGAGGAGACCTCGTAGCCGTCGACGTACGGGCCGAGCGCCCCGAGGATCTCCGGCTCGGGGTTGGCCTTCGCGGCGTAGTACAGCTCGACCCGCTCCGGGAGCGCGGCCCGCACGGCCGCGGCGTGGGTGCGCAGTGCCGCCAAGTCGTAGAGGTAGGCGGGGAGTTCAGTGGAGGGAAGGGACAGGATGCGGTCGCGGACCGCGGGCGTCGGATCGGTCATCGGGTGCTCCCGGTCGTGTCGCGCAGGATGCCCTCGGCGAGAGGGGACGGCAGCCGGACGTATCCGGCCGCGCGGTCGGCCTTGCGCTCCCAGCGGGTGAGCAGGTTGGCCTTGGCGGGCAGCGGCACCCCGGCGAGCAGGGCGGCCAGGCGCGGCGGACAGCCGCTCCGGTCGGCGTACGCCCGCAGGGTGTCCCGCATCCGGCCCCACAGCGCGGCCTCGGCCCGCGGGTGCAGGTCGGCGAGGGCGGCGAGCAGCTCGGCGGCATGGTTGACCAGCAGGCAGTACACCACCCGGTCCCAGCCGCGCTGTGCGTCGTACGTCATCGGACCCGCGACCTCGGGCGGCAGCGCGGCGAGCGTGTCCGCGTGGTGCTCGGGGACCAGCTTGGCGCCCTCCAGGTCGCGGAAGAGGACCTGGGCGGGCATGCCGTCGCCGTCGACGCAGATGAGGACGTTCTGGAGGTGCGGCTCCAGGACCAGTCCGTGGTCGAAGTAGGCGGCCAGGACCGGTGGGAGGAGGAGGCCGAGGTACGCCGACCACCAGTCCAGGGCCCGCCGCTCGTCCGCGCCGTCGAGGAGGCGGGAGATGTGGGCGGCGCCGGTCGGGTACTCGTCGGCGACCGCGGCTGCCAGCAGGGGAGTGGTGCCGGGCGCGAGCCGGCGCGGCAGGCCTTCGCGGACGATGACGCCGAAGCCCTCCAACAGCGCGCGGTCCGGTGTCCCGTCGGGGCCCGGGAGGGCGAGCGAGCGGTAGGCGGGCTCGCGGAGCACGGCGCTGCCGGGGAAACGCTCGGCGAGGTCGGCGAGTGCCGGGGCCAGGGCGCGGGTGAGGGCGACCGCGCCGGACAGCTCGTAACTGCTGTTCTTGCGCAGGCAGTTGGTGATCCGCACGTTGAGGCTGAACTTCAGGAACGTCTCGCCGTCGTACAGGGTGCGCACGGAGGCGGTGGCGGCGAAAGGCTGTCCGCCGGGTCCGAGGTCGAGGATGTCACCGGCCGCCAGGGCGGCGCGCAGCGCGGGGTGCTCGCCGAGTGTCTCGTACTGCCAGGGGTGGGCGGGCAGCAGCCGGTAGCCGTCCGGGACGTCCTCGCGCTGCCGGTCCAAGGGGGCGACGGCCGCGGGGTCGGCGTACTCCTCGGCGATCAGGTGGCTGCGGACCGCGAGGTGGCGCAGCGGGAAGGCGGCGCCCGCCTCCGGGGCGTACGCGGCCCACGCGCGCGGGTCGCCGGTGCGGGCCTTGGGCGTGGGGTGGAAGCGGTGCCCGAACAGCAGCGACTGCTCGGAGGCGAGGTAGGCCGACAGCCGGTCGTCCGGGGCTCGGTCGGTCCGTACGGCGGTCAGGGCGGTCGTGATCGCCGAGTGGCTGGAGGCGATCTGCTCCAGGAACTCCTCGTTGCGCACGCCGGTGCGCAGCCACAGCTCGTCGTGGGTGTACTCGGCCAGGCGTCGCCAGTCCATCTCCGCCCAGCCGCCCTCGCGCTGCTCGCTCACCGGGCCGGTGAACCGGTGTGCGCCCAGCAGCGAGGTGCGGCGCAGGGCGACGCGCAGCAGGACACCGCGGCGCGGCAGCCGCAGCAGCAGCCGGCCGTCGGTCACGACGGACTGGCGTTCGGGGCCGGACACCTCGCGCAGCAGACAGTTGAGGAGCGTGTGGGCCACCGCCTCGTCGGCGGTGGGCAGTGCGGCGGGAGCGACGGGCGTCCGCCCGGGCTCGAGCGAGGTCGAGAGCTTCGGGGAGCTCGCGGGCGAGTGGGTCAGCGAGGGCATCAACGGCTCCAGCGGGTGCGGAACTTCAGCGGGGGGAAGGTGACGGCGGCAGCGGCACCGCCGGTCAGTACGGGTGCGGCCGGACCGAAGCGGGCACTGCCCACCGCCGCGGCCACGCCGGCGGCGACCGCGCCGGCCTTGGAGAAGAACTCCAGCGAGCCGAACAGCCCGCCGGGTGCGCGGCCCCGGGCGCAGTCGGCGGCCAGTACCTGGAGGCAGACCAGTCCGAGGGTGAGCCCGGCACCCAGCAGCAGCCGTTTGCGGCCGTAGCGGTCCGCCAGCCGCCCCCACAGCGGCGCGGCCGGCGCGCCGAACACGGTCGGGACGACGTAGAGCACTCCCGCCCAGCGAGCGTTCCGGTCACCCAACCCGGGGAGGATCTCGGTGAGATACGGCGGCGTCCCCAGCGCCGCGAAGGACGCCGCGAAGGACGCCGCGAAGCAGCAGCCCGCCACCGCGTGCACCCGGCGCCGGCCGAACGAGGACCGTGGCAGGTGCAGGGCCTCGGCGCTCATGCCGAATCCCGGGCGTTCAGCAGGTAGTTGGGGCCGGTGGTGTAGTGCTTGTTGATGTCGGTGGCGCCCGACCGCTCCTTGGACAGCAGTGTCCCGGCCGTGACCATCGCCTTCACCGGCAGCGTCGGCGCGTCCAGCACGCGGGCGCGCAACACCGCCCCGGCCTCCCCTGCCTCTGCCGCGAGTCTGTCGACCGCCTCCGTCAGCCGCTCCCGCACCAGCCCCAGCAGCGCGGTCAGCGGGGCGCGACCCCGCCGGGCGAGCCCGAACGCGTAGGCGCCCGCGCACAGATGGACGGTGATGGTGGCGAAGAGGTCCGCGACCGGCCCGTAGCCCCGGCCGAGGGTCCGCACGTCGTCGAAGCCCCACGGCCCGGGGAGTACGGCGTCCAGCCGCTCGGTGTTGACCCGGGGACCGTCGTTGTCCTTGAACAGCAGCCGCACACTGCCCGGTCGCAGCACCAGCGAGATGTTCTGCTGATGCGACTCCAGCGCGATCCCGTACCCGAACAGGGTCGTCTGCCAGTCGAACAGCAGCGTCAGACAGGCGTCGAGGAGAGCGAGGGGGTCCCCGTCGTGGAAGCGGTCGGCGAGGTGATCGACCACCGGCCGTCCGTCGGGGGCCTCGGCGAGGAGCCGCCATCGGTACGACCACCGAGTCGTCGAGCCCGGCCGGGTACCGGCGGCACAGGACGGCGAGCAGCTCGTGCCCGGCGTGTGCGTACGTCGTCTCGTCGGCGTGCAGGATGGTGTCCCGGAAACGGGGTTCACGGGCGATCACCGCCTCCAGCACCGCTGCCCCACCGCACCGTCCACGAGCGTCCCGGGCTTGACGGACCGTTTGTTGCGCAGGCCCAACGTGGCGGTGGCCAGGGGCAGTTTGAGATGCAGGGCCGGATCCGCGACCGTTGCCACGGTACGCATCGACAGCGTCGGAACGACATCGAGGTGGGGCCGGTCGACGAGCACGGCACTGTCCGCGAGGCCGGTGGTCCGCAGCGCCTCGTCCAGCGGGGCACCGAGCGTCAACGGGTGGACCGGTAACGTCACATGGGTGCTCTGCCGCTCGGGCAGACCGAGCACCGTCGGCGACGGCCAGACCTCCGGAAGCGCCCCCGTCAGAGTGACCGCGTCCCGGGGCACGGCGAGCCAGCGCAGCGCGAACCGGGGATGGAACTCGGGTGCGTACGCGCGCAGTTGGGCATCGGTGAGCCCCGCACGTCCGCGTGCCGTCGGGTAGACGGGGTGGTCGAGCCGGGCGGCGAGTGTGTCGTAGGCCAGGCCGGCGGTCAGGCCGGTCCAGCGTGCCGGGTCGGCGCCGTGCCGGGCGGTCAGCAGCCCGGCCACCCGCGTCCGCGTCGCCGCGTGCAGCCGCAGTGTGGCCAGCGTCTGCCGGCACTCCTCGGCGAACGCGTCGAAGCCGCCCCGGTCCTCGGGCTCGGCGAGCGCACGCAGCGCGCCGAGCACGCTGTCGTACGAGCTCAGCTCGACGCCGTCCGACTCGCGCACGAGGAGCGGCAGCCGGGCGGCGTACACGCACTGGTAGCCGTCCTCGGCGACCGGCAGCAGCAGAGCGTCGCCTTCCGGTGTCGCCAGGCGCAGCCAGTCGCCGTCCGGCCGGTGCGCGAGCGTGCTCCGGGTGCGCAGCCCGACCACGTCCTCGCGCAGAAGGGCGCTCAGCACGCGGGTGAGCAGCTCCGCAGCGCAGGGGTCCGTGGCCGTCGGCGCGGTCACGGCTGGATCTCCCAGCGCCGGGCGGCCAGGAACTCGGCCGAGATGCGGTCCACCGTCGACTGGTCGGTGCCGGTGGCCCGCAGGACACCGAGATAGTCCCGGTTGGTGCGGTACAGCTCGTGCCGCTCGCCCACCGCCCGCAGCGGACGGTACGTCAGATGAGCGCCGTTGACGGTGAGTTCGGTGGCGGCGGGGGCCCCGACGAGGGTTCCGGCGCGGTCGGCGCACGGGTACTCCACGCGCGCGGCCCCGTCACGGCGGGCGCCCAGGCCGGCGGGGAGCGGCTCGCCCAGGTGGGTGCGCAGGATGTGCTCGAAGAGCGGCACCTCCAGCAGCCGGGCCAGCAGCAGGTCGCACTGGTCGCCGATGGCGCGGTAGTTGACCTCGATGATCCGCGCCCGGCCCGCGTGCAGCACGAACTCGGTGTGACAGGCCCCGAACCCGACGCCGAGCGCGTCCAGTTGCGCCAGGACCTGCGTGACGACCGGCTCGGGGTGTGCCGGGACGAAGGTCATGCTCTCCTCGACGAAGTACGGCGGCGCCGACAGCTGGGTGTGGAAGCCGCCCAGGACATGGCGGGCGGCGCCGTCGCCGAGGGTCTCCAGGGTGTACAGCTCGCCGGGGAGGTACTCCTCCACGACCAGGACGGCACCCGGGCGCCGGTCCAGGATCTCCTTGGAGCAGGCGACCAGTTCTTCGGCGTTCTCGACCAGGACGACGTCCTCGCTGGCCACACCCTCGCGCGGCTTGACCACACAGGGGTACGGCGCGACGAGCGCGGCGGGTTCGGTGAGCTCGGCCGACCACACGCGGTCCACGCCGGCCGCGGCGAGCCGGCGGCGCATCTCGGCCTTGTCCTTGGTGCGCAGCGTGGCCCGCCAGTCCTTGCCGGGGAGGCCGAAGTAGGCGGCGGCCAGGGCGGCCTGGGTCTGGAGGTGGTCGCTGTTGGTGAAGACGGCGTCGGGCCGGTGGTGCGGGGAGATCCGGGTGATCACGGCCCGGAAGTCACGGACATCGCACTCCAGGATCTCGACGTCCGGATACGTGGCACGGTGCGCGGCGGGCTGGTCGGTGAGGACGGTGACGTCCAGGTCCAGCCGGGCGGCGGCGGGCAGAAAGCCCTCGGTGACGGAGTCGGTCGGGTTGAGGGCGAGCAGGTACAGACGCATGACTGAGAAACAACTTCCGCTAGCGGGCGGGGGCCGGGGCGAGCCGCGTCCGCGAGCATCTGATCCGCGCCCCGCGCAAGGGCTCCGAAACCGGCCGGGAAGAGAGGCATGTGCCTGAGGGCACGAAAGGGCACACCTGTGTCGGGTGCGCCTGGGTGGGTCGCAGTCACGAGGCGTGAGCTTAGGTGAGGCTTGCTTTAGTTCTCAATGGCCATGGCGCCCTTGTGACGTGCGGGTTCTGCGGTCACGGCAGGAGAACCCCTTGATCGGCTCACCGTGATCTTATGGGTAAGGTAAGCCTTGCCTACCTTGATCCGCCGATTTCCTGCTCTGGAGCGCCGATGTCCGTGGCCCTGAAGACCCCGCCGGACCGTGCCGTCTCCCACGCCCTCGCCGACGCGTACCGGCGACTGTCCGACGTCTGCGAGGCGCTCGCCGTACGGATCGGGGAACCGGGCGACGAGACCGCTCAAGTAGGCGTGTCGGCAGCGGAACTGACGTCGGATCCCAGCGCGCTGGACACCTTCGTCGACGCCGAGGCGGCCCGGATCGAGGACCGCTACGGGATCGTCCCGCGCCGCCATGTCGCCGCCTCCCGCGCCCTGCACGACTACGCCTGGTCCGTCGGGCTGCTGATGGGCGGGGTCTGGTATCTCGACCGGCGGGTGCCCCGGATCCGCCCCGAGGATCTCCGCCTGGACCTCGCCTCCGGCAGCTTCGTGATCACCCCCGGCGGCGAGCTCGCCTGTCTCGCCGGCGACCCCGTGGCCGCGCTGCCCGGTGTACTGACGCTCCGTCAGGAGGAGCAGCTGCGGGCCGCGTTGAGGATGGCGGTCGCCGATCACATGCGCCCGCTGCTGGCCGCGATCGGCCCGACCGTACGACGCGGCGCGCGCACCCTGTGGGGCATGGTCTCCGACGACCTCGTCTCCGGCATCTGGTACCTCGGCCGGATGCTCGGCCAGGAGGGCGACGCCCTGCGGGCCGCCACCGAGGTGCTGCCGGCACCCGTGCCGCCGTACCCTTCCGGCGCCGACTTCCGCCAGCTGGTCGGCGACGACGGCCGACGGCACGTCACCCGCACCCGCGCCGGCTGCTGCATGTTCTACGCGATCCGCCCGGCCGAGGCCTGCGTGACCTGCCCCCGCACCAACGACGCGGAACGGCTGCGCCGACTCGAGAACTGAGCGGCCGGACGGCTCACCCGGCCGTCGCGAGGAACTGCGTGGCGGCCAGCTCCGCGTACAGCGGGTCGGCGGCGACCAGTTCACGATGGGTGCCCACGGCCCGTACCCGCCCCGCGTCCATCACGACGATCCGGTCCGCCATGGTCACCGTCGACAGCCGGTGCGCCACCACGAGCACCGTCGTCGTACGGGCGACATCCGCGACGGTGTCGCGCAGCGCCGCCTCGTTCACCGCGTCCAGCTGCGAGGTGGCCTCGTCCAGGAGCAGCAGGCGCGGGCGCCGCAGCAGGGCGCGGGCGATGGCGACCCGCTGGCGCTCGCCGCCCGACAGCCTGGTCCCGCGATGCCCGACGAGCGTGTCGAGACCGGCGGGCAACCGGGCGACCATGCCGTCGAGCCGGGTCGTCTTCACCACCCGGGCGACCGCGTCCTCGTCGGCCTCCGGGTTGCCCAGCAGCAGATTGTCCCGCAGCGAACCCGACAGGACGGGGGCGTCCTGTTCCACATAGCCGATGGCGGAACGGAGCCGGGGCAGATCCCAGTCCGCGAGGTCCCGGCCGTCCAGCGTCACGGTCCCGGACTCCGGGTCGTAGAACCGCTCGATGAGCGAGAAGACGGTGGTCTTGCCCGCCCCGGACGGTCCGACGAACGCCGTCATGCCCTGCGCGGGCACGGCGAACGTCACCCCGTGATGGACGTACGGCAGGTCGTCGGCGTACCGGAACCGGACGTCCTCGAAGGCGACGGACGCGGGTTCCGCGCCCGTGGACGGCAGCGGCGCGGGCTCGGCCGCCGGTTCGGCGGGCAGCCGCATCGCTTCCTGGATGCGGGTGAGGGCGGCGGCGCCCGTCTGGTACTGCGTGATCGCGCCGACGACCTGCTGGATCGGCGACATGAGGTAGAACACGAACAGCAGGAACGCCACCAGCGTGCCCACGTCGATCGCCCCGGTCGCCACCCGCGCTCCGCCGGCCGCGAGCACGGTGATGAACGCGATCTGCATGGCCAGCCCCGCCGTGTTGCCCGCCGCCGCCGACCACTTGGCGGCCCGCACGCTCTGCCGCCACGACTCCTCGGCCGCCTCGTGCAGCGTCCGCTCCTCCCGGTGCTCGGCGCCGGACGCCTTCACCGTGCGCAGCGCGCCGAGTATCCGCTCCAGCGAGGCCCCCATCACCCCGACCGCGTCCTGCGCCTGCCGGCTCGCCCGGTTGATGTGCGGCACGATCACCCCGAGAACCGTGCCCGCGCCCGCGATCACCGCCATCGTCACGCCGAGCAGCACCGGATCCACCAGGCCCATCATGACCACCGTCGCGACCATCGTGAGCCCGCCGGTGCCCAGGCCCACCAGCGAGTCCGTGGTGACCTCTCGCAGCAGCGTGGTGTCCGAGGTGATCCTGGCCATCAGGTCGCCCGGTTCGCTGCGGTCCACGGCCGCGATCCGCAACCGCAGCAGATACGACGACAGGCTGCGCCGCGCGCCGAGCACCACCGACTCGGCGGTACGGCGCAGCACGAACGAACCCAGCGCCCCCAGCGCCGCGTTGGCGATCACCAACCCCGACATGAGGACCAGCCAGCCGGTGATGGCCCGGTCGTGCGACAGGTCGTCGATCAACTCCCGTGCCACCAGCGGCAGCATCAGCCCCGTGGCCCCCGTGACGAGCGAGAGCGCGGCGCCCGCCAGCAGCGCCCACCGGTGCGGCCGTACGTATCCGAGGATCAGCCGCCACGCGGGCGGTCCGGTCTCGGTCTCTGCAATGCTCACGGCACTCCTTCTGGCCTGCGGCGGGCGGGGCATTCAGGCTACGTCGGCGCCCCGGACGGATTCCCGGCGCGAGGCCGGCACCTGCTTTGTAAGGATGTCGTGCTGTTACTGATCAGTTGTGCGTAGGGTCGGAGCAGGGACGGACACGAGTCGATGGAAGGGGCCGGCACCATGGCGCAGGAAGTACGCGGCGTGATCGCACCGGGCAAGGACGAGCCGGTGCGAGTGGAGACGATCGTGGTGCCGGACCCCGGCCCCGGTGAGGCCGTGGTGCAGGTGCAGGCCTGCGGGGTCTGTCACACCGACCTCCACTACAAGCAGGGCGGCATCAGCGACGACTATCCCTTCCTGCTCGGGCACGAGGCGGCCGGTGTCGTCGAGTCGGTCGGCGAGGGGGTGACCGACGTCGCCCCCGGCGACTTCGTGATCCTCAACTGGCGTGCGGTGTGCGGGCAGTGCCGGGCCTGTCTGCGCGGCCGGCCGTGGTACTGCTTCGACACCCACAACGCCGACCAGAAGATGACCCTCGCCTCGACCGGCCAGGAACTGTCCCCGGCGCTCGGGATCGGCGCGTTCGCCGAGAAGACCCTGGTGGCGGCCGGCCAGTGCACGAAGGTGGACCCGTCGGTCTCGGCACAGGTGGCGGGCCTGCTCGGCTGTGGCGTGATGGCCGGAATCGGTGCCGCGATCAACACCGGCCAGGTCGGCCGCGGGGACACGGTCGCCGTCATCGGCTGCGGCGGCGTCGGCGACGCGGCGATCGCCGGGGCCAACCTGGCGGGCGCGGCGAAGATCATCGCCGTCGACATCGACGACCGCAAGCTGGAGACCGCGCGCTCGATGGGCGCCACCCACACGGTCAACTCCCGCGAGACCGATCCGGTGGAGGCGATCCGTGAGCTGACCGGCGGGTTCGGCGCGGACGTGGTCATCGAGGCGGTCGGCCGCCCGGAAACCTACAAGCAGGCGTTCTACGCCCGCGACCTGGCCGGGACGGTCGTCCTGGTGGGTGTGCCCACCCCGGAGATGAAGCTCGAACTGCCGTTGCTGGACGTGTTCGGGCGCGGTGGTGCGCTGAAGTCGTCCTGGTACGGCGACTGCCTGCCCTCCCGGGACTTCCCCATGCTGATCGACCTGCACCTCCAAGGCCGCCTGGACCTGGGAGCGTTCGTGACCGAGACGATCGGACTCACCGACGTGGAGAAGGCCTTCGAGCGGATGCACGGCGGCGACGTCCTGCGCTCGGTGGTGGTGCTGTGATGGCCGCCCGCATCGAACGCCTCGTGACCTCCGGGCAGTTCACGCTCGACGGCGGCACCTGGGACGTCGACAACAACGTGTGGATCGTCGGCGACGACCACGAAGTGATCGTCATCGACGCCGCCCACGACGCCGACGCCATCGCCGAGGCCGTCGGCGACCGCCGGCTGACCGCCATCGTGTGCACCCACGCCCACAACGACCACATCGACGCCGCGCCCGCCCTCGCCGAGCGCACCGGAGCCACCATCTGGCTCCACCAGGACGACCTGCCGCTGTGGAAGCAGACCCACCCGGACCGGGACCCCGACGCCTGGCTCCAGGACGGCCAGGTCATCGAGGCCGCCGGCGCCGACCTGCGCGTCCTGCACACCCCCGGGCACGCGCCCGGCGCGGTCTGCCTCCACGACCCGGGCCTCGCCACCGTCTTCACCGGCGACACCCTCTTCCAGGGCGGGCCCGGCGCCACCGGCCGCTCCTACTCCCACTTCCCGACGATCATCGACTCGATCCGCGACCGCCTGCTGGCGCTCCCGCCCGAGACGAAGGTCCTCACCGGCCACGGCGACCCGACGACCATCGGGGCGGAGGCCCCGCACCTTCAGGAGTGGATCGCCCGTGGCCACTGAAGAAGCCGCTGTGCCCGCCGACGAAGCCGCCGCGCCCGCCGACGACGTCGTGCGCCTGCACGGTGTGGGCGTCCTGCGCTGCGCCCCCGACGGCCCGCCCCTCGACGGCGAGCGGGCGGCGCTCGACCTCATCGGCGACGCGTTCGGACGTGACGCGCAGGTCGTCGCCGTCCCCGCGGAGCGCGTGGCCGAGGAGTTCTTCCGGCTGCGGTCGGGGGTCGCGGGCGAGGTCATGCAGAAGTTCGTGAACTACCGGCTGCGCCTCGCCGTCATCGGCGACGTCTCCCGGCACGTCACCGGCAGCACGGCTCTGCGGGACTTCGTCCACGAGACGAACCAGGGCGGCCACATCTGGTTCGTGGCGGACTTCGACGCACTGGAGGACAAATTGCGCGCGGCCGGGTGACCTCGCCCTGAAAGGCGACAGAAGATGTCCGGCTTACCCGCCACCCTCGTAGCGAGACCGATCGCAGCGCAGGGAAACGGGAGGCCGGACAATGCCGGAACAACTGAAGGACAAGGTCGCCCTGGTCGCCGGGGCGACCCGGGGAGCCGGGCGGGGCATCGCCATGGAGCTCGGGGCGGCCGGCGCCACGGTGTACGTCACCGGCCGCAGCACCCGCACCCACCGCTCCGAGTACGACCGCCCCGAGACCATCGAGGACACCGCCGACCTTGTCACCGAGGCCGGCGGCCACGGCATCGCCGTACCCACCGACCACCTCGACCCGGCACAGGTCCGCACCCTCGTCGACCGCATCGCGGGCGAACAGGGCCGCCTCGACGTCCTCGTCAACGACATCTGGGGCGGCGAGACCCTCTTCGCCTGGGACACTCCCGTCTGGGAGCACGACCTCGACAAGGGCCTGAGACTGCTCCGGCTCGCCGTCGAGACGCACGCGATCACCAGCCACCACGCCCTGCCGCTGCTCCTGCGCCACCCCGGCGGGCTGGTGGTCGAGATGACCGACGGCACCGCCGAGTACAACCGCGACACCTACCGCGTCAACTTCTACTACGACCTCGCCAAGGCGTCCGTCCTGCGGATGGCCTTCGCCCTCGCCCACGAACTCGGACCTCGCGGCGCCACCGCCGTCGCCCTCACCCCCGGCTGGCTGCGGTCGGAGATGATGCTCGACAACTTCGGCGTACGTGAGGACAACTGGCGCGAGGCCACCACCCGCGTCCCGCACTTCGCCATCTCCGAGACACCCCGCTACGTGGGCCGCGCCGTGGCCGCCCTCGCCGCCGACCCCGACGTGGCGCGATGGAACGGCCAGTCCCTCTCCAGCGGCGGGCTGGCCCAGGTGTACGGCTTCACCGACCTCGACGGCAGCCGCCCGGACGCCTGGCGCTACCTCGTCGAGGTGCAGGACGCGGACAAGCCGGCGGACACGACCGGCTACCGCTGAAGTGTTGTGTCACCCGAGGGCAGCGGCCAACGCGCCGCATGCCCCGGCGGCAGCGCCAGATCCTCCCGCACGGCCGCGTAATAGCCCTCGCGTCCGATGCGCTGCCGTTCCATCAGGGCCTGCCACGCCCGCTGGTCACGAGTCTCCTCGCGCAGGAACCGTTCCATCTCCATCACGGAAACCACCCAGGTCCGGGCCCGCTCCACGACCTGCGGACTGCCCAGCAGGATCAGCGCCTCCCGGACGGATCCCGGGCCTGAGTCGCCTCGGCCATCAGCGGAGCCGCCTGCTGCGGGGACATCGGATGTGGGTGCGGGTCGTTGCCGAGGTGGGCGGCGACCCGGTACGTCAGCGTGACCGACTTCTTCAGCGTCCGTGCGTACTCGGCGTACACGGACAGCTTGCGCTCCTCCCAACGGGCCGCCTGCTCACGGCGGAACCTGGCCCGGTCGCTGCGCACGAGGGCGACGTACGAGCCGAGCGCGCCGATCACGACACCGAAGAGGGCGGGGAGTTGCTGCAGGAACGCGGACATGGCGGCACGGTACCTGCCCGGTTGATCGTTCCGGCACTACCTTCGGCACCATGACGCACACACAGCGCTTCGAGGGATACGGCGTTCTCGTCACCGGCGCGGCCCGCGGCATCGGCGCGGCCATCGCCCGGCGGTTCGCCGAGGAAGGGGCACAGGTCCTGGTCACCGACGTGGACGCGCCCGCGGCGGAGCAGACCGCCGCCGCCCTGTGCCGACAAGGGCTCACCGCCGAGGCCTACCCGTGCGACGTGGCCGACCGGGACGCGGTCGAGGCGGCCGTCGCGTACGCCGTCCGGACCTTCGGCGCGCTCGACGTCCTCGTCAACAGCGCCGCCTGCTGCACACCCGACGTCCCGCTCTTCGAGGACGAGCCGGACGAGGAGTGGGCGCGCGACCTCGACATCACGCTGACCGGCGCCTACCGCTGCTGCCGTGCGGCGCTCCCGCATCTGGTCGCCTCCGGCCGCGGCGCCATCGTCAGCGTCGGCTCCGTCAACGGCCTCCAGGACTTCGGCAACCACGCCTACAGCGCCGCCAAGGCAGGACTGGTGTCCCTGACCCGCACCCTCGCCGGACACGCGGCCGCGCGGGGCGTCCGCGTCAACCTGGTGGCACCCGGCACCGTACGCACCTCGGCCTGGGAGGGCCGCGACGACGACCTCGAAGCGGTGCGCGGCCTCTACCCCCTGGGCCGCGTCGGCGAGCCCGAGGACATCGCCGCGGCCGCCGCCTTCCTCTCCTCGCGCGACGCGTCCTGGATCACCGGCACCACCCTCACGGTCGACGGCGGACTCATGGCGGTCAACACGGGATTCCGTCGCGCTGTTCAAGGAGGTGAGAGCATTTAGGTAGGGATGCTTAAGTGTCCATGTAGATCTTTTCACTTGTCCTTACGCCTCGTGCGGGGCAGCGTTCTCGTGTGCAGCCCGAATCCCCTTGGCGTACCGCCGACTTCCGCGCCCTGTTCGCCGCGACCGCGCTCAGCCAGCTCGGCACGAACATCGGCTACGTCGCCCTGCCCCTGTTGGCCGTCGCCGCACTGGACGCGGGCCCGGGACAGGTCGGCGCCCTGGCCACGCTCGGCACCCTGGCGTTCCTGCTCATCGGGCTGCCGGCCGGGGCGTGGGTGGACCGGATGCGGCACCGCCGGGTGCTGATCGCGGCGGACCTCGCACGTACCGTGCTGTTCGCCTCGATACCGCTCGCCTGGTGGCTGGACGCGCTCACGCTCGGCCAGCTGTACGCGGTCGTACTGCTCAGCGGCTGCGCGACCGTGTTCTTCGACGTCGGCTCGCAGAGCGCCCTGCCCCAACTCGTCGACCGGGACGCCCTGGTGCCGGCGAACGCCGCCATGGTCGGCCTGCAGGCGGTGGGCAACGTCGCGGGGCGGGGTGCGGGAGGGGGCCTCGTCCAGCTCCTCGGCGCGCCCGTGGCCGTGCTGTGCACCGCGGTCGCCCATCTCGCCTCGGCCGTCCAACTCGTCTTCGTCCGGGGCAAGGAGGCCCCGTCCGGACCGGCACGGGACACGGGGCTGGCCGCGCAGATCGCCGAGGGCCTGCGACACGTCCTCGGCAACCGGGAACTGCGCGCGCTCGCTCTCACCGGGGCCCTCACCAACCACGGTTCCCAGCTGGTCAACACCATGCTGCCGATCCTGTTCGTGCAGGAACTCGGCCTCTCCGCAGGTGCGTTGGGCCTGTACTGGGCGGCAGGCGGCGTCGGCCTCCTGCTCGGCGCCCGGTGTGCCCGCCCCCTCGCCGCCCGCCTCGGCCACGGCCGAACGCTGGGCCTCGGAGGCCTCGTCCTGGCGCCCGCCGGACTCCTGGTCCCGCTGATCGGCCCCGGCCCCTGGCTGTGGATCGCCGGAGCGGGCTGGACGCTGGCCATGTTCAAGACCGGCGTGGACAACGTCCTCGGCGTGAGCCTGCGCCAGAGGATGACGTCCGACGACCTCCTCGGCCGCATGAACGCCACGTTCCGCTTCCTTCTGACCGGCGCGCTCGCCATCGGTGCCGCCGTGGCGGGCCTGCTCGGTGAACTGGCCGGTGTGCGGGCGACGCTCTGGGTGGGCGGAGCCTTCCTGGCGGTGGCCTTCCTGCCGGTCTTCCTCTCGCCGGTCCGCACCCGCCGGGACCTCCCGCGTCAGCACACGGAGCCGGAGCCGATGGCCGGAGAACCAGAGCCGAAGCTGAAAGAACCGGAGCCGACATGAGGGCGGGTCGGGCGCCGGACGCGAAACTTCACCGTTTTGTCACAGCCTGACCAGCCCTACAACCGACACCCCCGCACACCGGTCTAGCAGTCGAAGAAACGTCACACGCAGGGAGAGGTCAGGCCATGGGGGACATACGCAGACGGGGCGCCGCCGCACTCGGGATCACCGGACTGGTGGTACCGCTCACGCTCGCGCTGGGCGCCACGCCCGCGCAGGCGGCGAGCTGCACCACACAGACCGGCCCCTACCAGAAGCAGGTGGAGAAGTTCCTCGGCCGGCCGGTCGACGGCAAGCAGTCCGCCGCCGACTGCAAGGCCATCCAGGGCTTCCAGAACAAGCACGGCATCACACCGAACGCCGGCTACGCGGGCCCCGTCACCTGGGGCGTGATGGACCTGATGCTGAAGCAGAAGGCCGTCGGGACCAACCCCAACAAGGCCGGCAAGTGCCCGGTCAACAAGGGCCGCATCGCCTGCGTGAACCTGACCCTCCAGCTGAGCTGGATCCAGGACGGCAAGAAGCTCGTCCACGGCCCCGTCCCGGTCCGCACCGGCCGCAACGGCTACGAGACCCGCACCGGCCTGAAGAAGATCTACTGGCGGAACATCGACCACGTCTCCAGCATCTACGACGTGCCGATGCCCTACAGCCAGTTCTTCGACGGCGGCCAGGCCTTCCACTCGGTCGGCGTCAGCATGTGGAACCCGCCCGGCTCGCACGGCTGCGTCAACATGACGAAGACCTCCGCCAAGAAGTACTGGTCGCTGCTGAAGAAGGGCGACGACGTCTTCGTGTACGGCCGCAAGCCGGGCACCTGACGCAGCACAGGTACCCGGCCGGCACGGGACGCTCAGGCCCCCGGCGCGTCCCCGAAGTCCGGGATCTCCAGCCTGGCCCCGCCCTGCCGCGCGGAGTCGTGCGCGACGATGCCCGGCAGGGTGTAGCGGGCGGCCACCCACGCGTTCACCGACGGCAGCGTCCGCGTGTTCACGGCGGTCACGAAGTCGTCCACCAGGAAGTGGTGGCTGCCCTCGTGGCCGTTGTGCAGGTTGTCGAACTCCCGCGGCAGCCGCGCCCGGTCGTGCACCGGCGCCGATCCCGAGGTGAAGGCCGCCCGCAGGTCCGGCGCGATGTGCTGAAGCGACGGATCGTCAGGAGACATGGTGGGCTTGGGCTCGAGCAGCTCGCTGATGTCCTTCACCCCGTTCTTGTCCTGCCACAGGGCGACCGTGGCGAGCTGCTCCATGCTCCCCTCGGTCCCGAAGAACCGGAAACGCGACTCCCTTATGTGGGAGGGATAGCCGACCCGCCGGAACTCGTTGGTACGGAACGACCCGCCGCCCGCCACCTCGAACAGCGCGGTCGCGTTGGAGACGTCGTTGCCGAACTGGCTGACGTCCTTGTCGAACACCCCGTCCCCGCGGTCGTCGACCACCCCGATCGCCGACACGCTCACCGCGTGCGTCTGCCAGGCGCCCAGCACGCCGCCGATCGAGTGCGTCGGGTACAGCAGCGGGGGATAGCTGGCGGTCGCCTTCCAGCCCTCCCCGCCGCTGTACTGGTACGCCTCGTAGAACCCGAGATCCATGTCGTGGACGTAGTCGCCCTCGGCGTAGAAGATCCGCCCGAAGGCGCCCTCGGCGATCTGGTTGCGGGCGTGCACGGTCGCCGGGTTGTACTGGCTGGTCTCACCCATCATGTACGTCAGCCCGGTCGCCTTGACCGCGTCGATGATCGCCGCGATCTCCCCGGCGGTGATCGCCATCGGGACCGCGGAGTACACGTGCTTGCCGGCGTTCAGACCCTGGACGACCAGCGGTCCGTGCGTCCAGCGCTGAGTGAAGATCGCGACCGCGTCGACGGCCTTCGACTCCAGCATGGCCTCGTACGAGGGGAAGGTGCCGGTGAGGCCTTCGGCGGCGGCGAGTTGCCCGGCCCGTTCGGGGAGCAGGTCGGTGACGTAGACGTCGCGGACGCCGGGATGGGCCAGGAACAGCTTGGCGAACTGGCCCGAGAACTGTCCGGCGCCGACGATGCCGAGGGAGAACGTCATGGATGGCGTGCCCTTCACTGGTCGATTGACTGGTCGACTCACTGGTCGAGAATCAGATTGATCTGGTCGTTGGTCTCGTCGAGGCTGCTCACGGACTTGCCGTTGCCGTAGATGTCCTGCATGGCGGGGTGCATCAGCGCGAACATGTCCGCCGAGTAGTTGGTGATCGGGAAGGAGAAGGTCGTGAAGTCCTTCTTGTCGGCGACCGGCTCGGTGAACGCCGAGACGTCGATGCCCTTCTTCTCGTACGCCGCCACCGCGGCCTTCGTGCCGTCAGGCGTGGCCGGGAAGACGATGCCGTAACTCCCCACCGTCTTCTGGCACTCGTTCGACGCCAGGTACTTCACCCACTTCTTCGCGCCCTGCTTGTTGTGGGCGTTCTTGGTGATCGAGTCGGCGAGGCCGTTCATCATCGTGGCGCGCTTGCCGGTCGGGCCGACGGGGGTGACGGCGGTGGCGATGTCCAGCCCCTTGAAGCCGTCGTACGACGAGATCATCCAGGCCCCGTCGAAGGCGGCGGCCGCCTTGCCCGCGGCGACCTGTGTGTTGGCCTGGTTGGACTGGGAGTTGTAGTCGGTGAAGGGGGCCAGGTAGCCCTTCTTCGCCAGGCCGAAGTACCACTTGATGACCGACTGGAAGGTCTCGCTGTCGTACTGGTACTCGGTGCCCCAGCGCTTCTTGTCGGTGTAGGACCAGCCGGCGGAGGCGGTGAAGTTGCTCCACTGGGTCTGGCCGTCGCCGTCCCCGCCGCCGTTGGTGGCCAGGCCGTACACCTTGACGTTGTTCTTGTCGAAGCCGGGCTCGTCGCCCCGCCTGCCCTTGTTGTCGATCGTCAGATGGGCGATGGCCTTCTCGAAGGTGCCGCCGTCCTTCGGGTTCCAGGCCAGGTCGTTCAGCCGGCCGGCGGTGAGGCCCGCGTCGTTCGCCATCTTCCGGTTGTAGAAGAGGGCGACGGTGTCCCAGTCCTTGGGGGCGCCGTAGCGGTGGCCGTCCTGGCCCATCCAGTTGGCGGCGAGGCCGGGCTGGTAGTCGGCGTCCTCGATCCCGAGATCGTCGAGCGGCTCCAGGACGTTGAGGTCGGCGAACTGGCCGAACTTCTGGATGTGGTCGGTGAACACGTCCGGCTGGGTGCCGGCGATGAAGCTCGCGGTCAGCTTGGTCCAGTAGTCGTCCCAGCCCATCTGGGTGAGCTTCACTTTCAGTCCGGGGTTCTGCTTCTCGAAGTCCTTGGCGCACGCCTGGTAGGCGGGCAGTTGGTTGGCGTCCCACAGCCAGTACGTCACCGTGTTCGCCGACGCTCCCGTGCCGTTGCCCTGGGCGCATCCGCTCACCAGGGAGAGCGCCAGCGCTCCGGCCAGTGCCGCGACCGTACGAATTCGCATGTCGTCCCCTTACTTGATTCCGGTGAAGCTGATGGACCCGACGATGCGGCGCGCGAAGAACCCGAACAGCACGAGCATCGGCAGGGCGGCGATGAGCGTGGCCGCCATGAGGCCCGACCAGTCGATGCCGGTCTGCGGAGTCTGCGCCCGGAAGATGGCCAGGGCCACGGTCAGCACGCGCGAGCTGTCGCTGTAGGACACCATCAGCGGCCAGAAGTAGTCGTTCCAGGAGGTGATGTACGTCAGCACGGCCAGGGTCAGGACCGGTGTGGACGCCATTGGCAGCAGCACCCGGAAGAAGATCCGCACCTTCCCGGCGCCGTCGAGGAGGGCGGCCTCCTCGACCTCCCTCGGAATGTTCATGAAGAACTGCCTCAGGAAGAACACCGCGAACGGCGTCATGAACATCGTCGGCAAAGAGATCCCGAGCAGCGTGTCCACCAGGCCGAGTTCCTTGATGAGCACGAAGTTCGGCAGCAGCGTGAAGATGGTCGGCACCATCAGCCCGGCGAGGAACAGCGCGAACACCTTGTCCCGGCCGCGCCAGCGCAACCGCGCGAAGGCGTAGGCGGCCATGGCGGAGAAGAAGATCTGGCAGACGGTGACAAGGGTCGAGACGACCAGCGAGTTGAGCAGATAGCGCCAGAACTTCAGCCCGCCGCCCGCACCGCCCTGGGCGATCGCCTCCTGGGTCGACTGGAGGCCGAGCGCTCGCTCGAAGCCGCCGGTGGTCACGTCGACCGGCAGCGGGTCGGCCGGGTTGGCGGCGAGCCCGGCGTTCGAGGACAGCGCGGTGCGCAGGATCCAGTAGAACGGCAACAGGGTGATGAGCACGATCGCGACCATCACCGCCCAGGCCGCGACCCGCCCGAGGGAGGGCCGGCGCCTGAGGGGGCGTACGTGTGTCTGTGTCGTCGGAGCGGTCACAGTGGCCATGTCGAACTCCTTCCGCTCAGCCGAGGTCGGTCTGGCCGGCCCGGGTGAGCCGGTACTGGATGACGGTGATCGCGCTCAGGACCACGAGCAGGGCCACGGACATCGCGGACGCGTAGCCGAACTGGAAGCGGCCGAAGGCGGCGCCGTAGATGTAGAACTGGAGCACGTTGGTGGCGTTCGCCGGTCCGCCGCCGGTCGTCACGGCGACCGTGTCGAACACCTGGAACGAACCGATCACCGTCATGATCAGCACGACCGCCAGGACCGGCCGCAGCAGCGGCATCGTGATCCGCCAGAACATCCGCCACTCGCTCGCGCCGTCCACCCGCGCGGCCTCGTACATGTCGCTGGGGATGGCCTGCAGCCCCGCGAACAGCAACAGCGCGGTGTAGCCGACGTGCCGCCACACATTGATCAGGGCGATCGTCGGGATCGCCCACGTCTCGTCCGCCAGGAACGGGATCCGGTCGGCACCGACCGCCGCGATGATCTCGTTGCCGATGCCGAGCTGGGTGTCCAGGATCCAGAGCCAGACGATGCCCGCGACCACGTTCGACATCAGATACGGCGTGAGCACGATGCCGCGCAGCAGGGCGGACTGCGTCAGCCGCTGGAGCAGTACGGCGATGGCGAGGGCCGAGACCGTCTGCGCACCGATGTTGATGATCACGTACTCGACGGTGACCGTGAGGGAGTCCCAGAAGATCGGGTCCTGGACCATCCGCGTGTAGTTGTCCAGGCCCACCCACTCCGCCGGGGTCAGCAGGTTGAAGCGGGTGAAGCTCAGATAGATGCCCCGCAGCGTCGGCCAGAGCAGGAAGACCACGAAACCCAGGAGCGCCGGCGCGATGAACACCGCGGCCAGACGCCCGTCGCCCCGGTTCTCACCGGCCCCCGCCCGTTTTGTCCTCGGCTTGGTCCGTGCCCCCTCGACGCTGCCCACTGGCAGACGCGATGGAGGGCTGCTGGAGGCGATAGTCATCGGGAGACTCCCTCGTCTGCGGCGGCTCGTCCTCGAGCCACTTACTTTTGTGGCGGAAGAATCCAGCCGTCAAGAGGCGTGCAAACATCTTTCCCAGGACCTGCTGGACGCCATAGAGTGGCCACGTTGGTTTTATGACGAAAGAAATCTCTGTGGGAGTCTGACTTACATGACCGCAGGTGCCGCCAGCTGGCTTCCCCTGAGCTCCGGCGAACGCTCGGTGGCGATCGAGGTGCTCGTCCACGGCCCCTTGTCGCGCACCGAGCTCGCCCGGCGCCTCGACCTCTCGGCGGGCAGCCTCACCCGGCTGACCAAGCCGCTCATCGAGTCCGGCCTGCTGGTCGAGGTCCCCGAGGCAGGCACCTCGGCGGAGGTCCGCCAGGGGCGCCCCTCGCAGCCGCTCGACATCGTCGCCGAGTCCCGCTCCTTCCTCGGCTTCAAGATCACCGAGGACATGGTCTACGGCGTCGTCACCACCCTCCGCAGCGACATCGTCGCCCGCCACGACCGGCCGCTCACCACCCACGACCCCGCCCATGTCGCCGACCTGCTGGCCGAGATGACCGGCGAGCTCGCCCGGGTCCACCCCCGGATCGCGGGCGTCGGCATCGGAGTCGGTGGCCTGGTCCAGGACCGGGCCGTGGTGGGGGAGTCCCCGTACCTGCACTGGCGCGAGGTACCGCTGGCCGAGCTCGTCGAGGAGCGCACCGGTCTGCCGGTGGTCGTCGAGAACGACGTCGCCGCCTTCGTCGAGGCCGAGACCTGGTTCGGCGCCGGGCGCGGCCTCGACCGGTTCGTCGTCCTCACCATCGGCGCCGGCATCGGCTACGGCCTCGTCCTGGGCGGCAGGCGCGTGCCGAACGCCGAGGAGGACCGCGGCTTCGGCCGGCACTGGATCGTGAACCCCTACGGCCCTCTCACCCTCGACGGCGAACGCGGCAGCGCCGTCTCCCTGTTGACCATCCCCAACATCCGCTACCAGGTCCATGCCGCCACCGGCCGCGACCACACCTACGAGGAGATCCTCGCCCTCGCCGCCGCCGGGGAGTCCATGCCCGCCCGCGTCATCGACGAGGCCGCGCGCGCCCTGGGCACCCTGGTCGCCCAGATCGCCAACTTCGCCATGCCGCAGAAGATCCTGCTCGCCGGCGAGGGTGTCGGACTGATGGACGTGGCCGGCAAGACAGTCGACGACACGATCCGCGCCCACCGCCACCCGCTCGCCGCCCCGATCGACCTGGAGACCAAGGTGTCCGACTTTCACGACTGGGCACGCGGCGCCGCCGTGCTGGCGATCCAGGTGCTGGTCCTGGGAACGGGCGAAGTGTGAAGTGGGACACGGGGTTTGACGAAGGGACGTGATCAGCAACACGGTCCGGAATGTCCATTTAGCTCATGATTACTCACGTGGCCTTCACGTCCGGAGCCGTATGCTTCACATCATGTCCACCAGTGTTGAACCCGCTACCGAACGGTCGGCTGACGAGGTCAACGAGGAGATCAGGGCCCTGTGGCTCCGGTCGGGCGGGACACTGAACGGCGAGCAGCGCGAGGAGTACCGGCGGCTCGTCATGGAGTGGGCCGCCGCGGCCCCGCCGTCGGCGGAAGCAGCCTGAGCGCCCCTCGAAGACCCCGCCGCCACCTCCTTAATCCCACCGCCGTTTCCTGAGAACCATCGCTACTTTTTCTGACTCCCGCCGCTGCGTTCCGAGCCCGGGCCGGCCGGCCCGGCCTCCTGACGCAGCCCGCCGTGAATCGTGGCGCCGTCCTGGGGCACCCCCGACAGGATGGGCCCCCTTCTGGCACTGGCCTCGGCCGTCTGCTACGGCATCGTCGACTTCGCCGGCGGGCTTCTGTCCCGGCGTACCCACTTCGCCGCCGTCACCTTCCTCGGCCAGATCGGCGGACTGCTGCTGGCCCTCGCGGCAGCCCTCCTGCTTCCCGCCGACGGCGTCCGGTCGGCGGATCTCCTGTGGGGTGCGCTGTCCGGCGTGGGCAGCGGCACCGCCATGCACTGCCTCAACAGGGGGCTCAGCCGCGGCGCGATGAGCGTCGTGGTGCCGTTGAGCGCGGTTACGGGGGTCGCGCTGTCCGTGCTGTGCGGGGTGCTGCTTCTCGGCGACCGGCCGACGCCGCTGGCGTGGGTGGGCATTGCCGTGACGGTGCCCGCGCTCTGGTTCGTGGCCGGGGGTGACGGGGACGGCGGCGGGGGAGTGTCGGACGGCCTGCTCGCCAGCGCGGGCGTCGCCGTGCAGTACATCGCGCTCGCCCAGACGGACGCGGCGAGCGGGCTGTGGCCGGTGGCCGCGGGCCGGGTCGCCGCCGTCCTCGTCCTGCTGCCCGGCGCCGTACGGCACGCCGGGCGCCTGCGGATACCGCCGGGGCGATGCGCCGAGGCGCTGTTGGTCGGGGCGGGGGCGGCCCTCGGACTCGTGCTGTATCTGCTCGCCGCCCAACGGCAGTTGCTGGCCGTCGCCGTGGTGCTCGCCTCCCTCTATCCGGCCCTCCCGGTCGTCCTCGGCCTCGCCCTGCTGCACGAGAAGGTCACCCGGAGACAGACGGCCGGTCTGCTGGGGGCAGCCGTGGCCACGGTGCTGCTGACCCTCGGATGAGCCCCGTCGGGAGCCCCGGCCGGTCAGCCCCACGTCGCCGAGTAGTACCGCCGATACGCCTTGCGGTCCTGCTCCGCCCGGATGTACCGGGTGGCCACCAACGCGATCAGGCTGCCCGCGATGACCAGCAACCCGGGACCGACGTTCCTGGGGTCGGTGAGCCGGGACAGCAGCGGCTCGCCCGCCGTACCGCCCGCCACCGGAGCCGACGCCCCGGGCGTGGCCGCACCGGGCGCGATCGCGCTCTGCGTGGCCGAGGCCGACGGCGTCGGCGAGGGTGCCGCGCTGCCGCCCGCGGCAGGGGCCGCCACGAGCAACTGGACGTCGAGGTCGGTCAGGGCCTTGGTGATCGGCTGGAAGAACGTCGTACCGCCCGACTGGCAGTCCCCGCTGCCGCCCGAGGTCACGCCGAGCGCGACGCCCTCGGAGAACAACGGCCCCCCGCTGTCGCCGGGTTCGGCGCACACGTTCGTCTCGATCAGGCCGGTGACCGTGCCCTCGGGATAGTTCACCGTCGCGTTCAGCGCCGTCACCTGACCGTCGCGCAGCCCACTGGTACTGCCGCTGCGGAACACGCGCTGCCCGACGGACGGATCGGCCGCGCCCGTGATCTGCACGCCCTTGCCGTCACCGATGGCCACCACGGCGGCACCGTCGCCGGCCTTGCCGTTCGCGTACTGCACCAGGGAGAAGTCATTGCCCGGGAAGCTCTGCGTGACCGTCTTGCCCACCTGCTCCCTGCCGCCGGTGTCCGAGAACCAGACGGAACCGGTGGGTCCGCAGTGCCCGGCGGTGAGGATGAAGTCACGTTGGCCGTCGGTCACGTTGAAGCCGGCCGAACAGCGTCCGGCGGTCGACAGGAGCGGCAGTGCGCCGTTGAGCCGGGGCGTGAACGTGCCCTCGGTGCGTTCCATGCGGACGAACGTGCCGATGCCGTCCGCGACCTGCGTCATCCGGGACCAGTCGTCGGCCGAGACGGTGCTGTCCCCTCGTACCACGATCTGGTTGGTGCGGTAGTCCATCGCCCACGCCGTGCCGGTCACCCGGGGCGCCGAACGCAGCGTCGCCGTCGCCGACTTGAGCTCGTTCATGCTGTGCGAGACGACCTTGGCCTCGGCGCCCGCGCGCCGGACCTCGGCGGCGGCCTCCTTGTCGGTGACCGCGACGACCGGCCGGCCGTCGTCACCGATCCAGGTGCCCGCCGTACGAGAGCTGCCGAGCCGTGAGGCGAGCCCGGCCCCGGTGTCCGTGGCCTCCTGGGCGTACGTCCGCGGGACGGCCGAGGCGGCGGGCGGCTCGCTCGCCATGGCCCGCGTCACCATCGTGCCTCCCAGGAGGAGTCCGCCGACGGCCGCCAGCCGTGTCACTCGCCGGACGACCCGTCGTCGTGCGTGCCTCATGCATGGCTCCCGAACCCGAACACGCGGTGTGAACACCGCGGGGCCCTCCGGTTGTTGAGCGCCCACCATCCATACGTGGCCGGGGACCGGCATGTTCACGGCACGGGCGATCTCTCCGAATCCGCCGAGGCCGGACCCCTGCCCGACCGGCGTCGACCGGCGCGTCGACCGGTGTCATCCGGCGGACCGGACACCGGAGTCGACCGGTGTGCCGCCCGGCGTCGGCCCGAGCCGCGCCCAGCTGGACGCGTCGCCCCACACGGACGCCGTGTCGACGTAGGGGCGCAGCAGCGCGGTGAGCACGGGATCGCCGCGTCCGTTCAGCTCGTCCGAGGCGATCCTGCGGGCGACACCGGCGAGGAAGTCGGCGAACTGCACCCGCGGATCCTCCCGCGCGACCACGAGCCGGAACCCGTCGAGGCCGGCCCCGGTCCGCCGGGCCGTCTCCTCGATCCACGCGATGCGCTCCGGCGTCAGCATGTTCTGACGGTCGTGCACCAGCCGGACGGGCCGGCCGTCCGCGCTCCAGTGCGCGGCCGTGGCGACGATGGCGGGCAGCAGGGGGTTGAGGACCGGGATCAGGGTGGGGCCGCCGGTGACGACCGCCCGGTAGGAGTCGGCGCGGGACCGGGTCGCCGCGAGCCGGTCGAGGATGTCCGACACGGGCGGACGGGGTTCCGCGCGCCGCAGGCTGTCCACGCTCCGGAAGAAGGCGTCCACGGGCTCCTGCGGCTCGCCGTCGTTCCTGACCCGCAGCAATTGGTTGGCCGCCGCGAGGAACCCGCGCCACCGCTCGGCCCCGAAGGTCCGCCGCCCCTCCCGGAACAGCGTGACGGCCTCGCCCGACGCCTCGCCTTCGCCTTCGCCTTCGCCTTCGCCGAGCAGCAGGTCGACGGCCCGGTCCACGACGAAGAACGTCTTCTCGGTGAGATGCACATGCGCGTGCCCGTGGATCGGGCCGGCGGGCGCGAGCAGCCACTCCAGAACGGCCCGGTGCTTCTCCCGCAGCAGATGGTTCGCCTTGTACTCCTCGGCGGGCGAGCGGATCCGGTCCCGTATCTCCTGCACATACCCGGCGGCCGACTCCACGGACAGCCGCACACTCGCGTGCGCGAACACGTCGGTGTTCCCGCCGGTGAGGTTCTCGCCGTCCGACCCCGACTCGTCGCAGGCCACCTCACGATTCCAGGTCACACCACAGCCCCCTATCTTGTGCCCCATGACCAGGATCCCGCACGAAACGTCCGGTGAACCGAATCCCCTGCGCGCGCTCACCCTCGACCGCCTCCGACGCCGTACGAGCATGAAATGGCGCACCTATCCCGAGGACGTCCTTCCCCTGTGGGTCGCCGAGATGGACGTCCCGCTCGCCCAAGCCGTGGTCCGCGCGGTCACCGACGCCCTCGAACTCGGCGACACCGGCTACCCGGCCGGTACCGCGTACGCCGAGGCGCTCGCCGCCTTCGCCGACAAACGGTGGGGCTGGGACGGGCTCGCGGTGGAACGCACCGCGATCGTTCCGGACGTGATGTTCGGCGTGGTCGAAATGATCAAACTGGTCACCGGACCCGGCGACCCGGTCGTCGTGAACCCGCCCGTCTACCCGCCGTTCTTCCAGTTCGTCGACCACATGGACCGACAGGTCGTCGAAGCCCCGCTCGGCCCGGACGGGCGCCTCGACCTCGGCATACTGGAGGACACCTTCCGGCAGGCCGTCGCGGGCGGCCGCCGGGCCGCCCACCTCCTGTGCAGCCCGCACAACCCGACCGGCACCGTGCACACCGCCGGCGAACTGACCGCAGTCGCCGCCCTCGCCGACCGGTACGGTGTGCGGGTCGTCGCCGACGAGATCCACGCGCCGCTCGTCGCCCAGGGCGTGGACTTCGTGCCGTACCTGAGCGTGCCGGGCGGCGAGAGCGGCCTGTCCCTGATGTCGGCGTCCAAGGCGTGGAACCTCGCCGGTCTCAAGGCCGCGCTCGCCGTCGCGGGCCCCGCGGCCGCCGCCGACCTCGCCCGGCTGCCCGAGGAGGTCGGGCACGGCCCCAGCCACGTCGGCGTCATCGCCCACACCGCCGCCCTCAGCGACGGCACCGCCTGGCTGGACGCCCTGCTCACCGGCCTCGACGACAACCGGCTCCTGCTCGCCGACCTGCTCGCCGAGCACCTGCCCGCGATCGGGTACCGCCCCGGCGAGGCCACGTACCTGGCCTGGCTCGACTGCCGGGCACTGGATCTCGGCGACGACCCGGCGGACGTCTTCCTGCGGCGCGGCCGGGTCGCGCTCAACTCCGGGCTCCCGTTCGGCACCGGCGGCGCCGGACACGTACGCCTGAATCTGGCGACTTCGCCGGAGATCATCGAGGAAGGTGTACGGCGGATGGCGGCGGCGCTGCGCTGACGCGAGCACGCACGGCGGCTGGGCGGCGCGGTACTTCGGGCCGTGCTCCGCCCTCCCTCGGATGCTGTGCGGCTGCCTAGACTGCCCGTCATGGACGACACGCCGCTGGAGCGGCTCGGCGCGGGCAAGTACCTGCTGCTCACCAGCTACCGCAAGAACGGCACACCGGTCGCCACCCCGGTGTGGGTGGTACGGGACGGGGACACGCTCGGCGCCTGGTCAGCCGCCGACGCCTGGAAGGTGAAGCGGATCCGGGCGCGTGGTGACGTCCTGGTCGGCCCCTGCGACCTGCGCGGCAACCCGACCGGCGACCAGGTGCCCGCCACCGCCGAGATCACCGACGCGGAGACCACCGCCCGCTACCGCAGGCTCCTCGCCCGCAAGTACGGCGTCGTCGGCCGCCTCACCCTGCTCGGCAGCCGACTGCGCCGGGGACTGGACGGGACCGTCGGGATCCGCGTGACACTGTGACGTGCGGGGCACGGGCCGGGCGGCCCGTGCCCCGCACGCGAGCGGTTACGGCGCGTCCAGCACCGTGCCCGTCAGCACCGGACGGTCCGGCAGCGGCTCGGCGTCCCAGTCGGTCAGCGCCAGGCGCATCGACTCGGTCGGCTCGGCCACCTGATCGCGCACCGTCGGCACGGTGAATTCGACGCTGGTGGTCCCGGCCGGGATCTCCATCCACACCCACAGGTTCGCCTCGGACAGCGGGCGCTCCGGGTCGGGCGAGTCACCGGAGTAGTCCAGGAGCCACTGCGGATCCACGTCCTTGGTGGACAACTCGGCGCCCTCCGAGACACCGAGCACCCGCACCGGCTGCCAGATCTCCACGTCCGCCGCCTCGGCCACGGACATCCGCCAGGTCAGCGTCTCCCCTTCGGTCACCCGGTCCGTCACCGGCGTCAGGGTGACCACGGGCTCGGGGTCGTCGTTCTGCGCGGTGACCCCGCCCCGGTGCGAGCCGACCACCGCGTTGCGCACCGCCTTGACGACGATGTCGTGCTGCACGTCGTAGGAGAAGCGCGTGTCGCCCTTCACCTCGACCGGTACGTCGATGGCGTTGCTGCCCGGCCGTACCGTCACCAGCTTGTCCGTGCCGAGACCGGTGTCCGGGTCCAGGACATACACGCGGACCTGGCCGCTGCCGCGCCCGGAGATCTCGACCGGGACCCGGTAGGTGCGGGTGCCGGAGTCGCCCTCCTGGACGATCGTGCGGCCGATGTCGACGCGTGGCAGTGCCGCCGGCTTCACCGCCGGAGTGCCGGGTGCCCAGCCCCAGGCGTCCATCAGCCAGGCCTGCCCCGACGGCGAACGCGGGGTCAGCTCAAGGGACTTGACGTGCTTCAGGTCGAGACCGGCCCGGGCGGCGGCAGCCAGCGGGACGCGGACCTCGCGCGCCCAGTACGAGGAGGTGCGATCGCTGCCGGGCAGCCCGTCCACCTGTACCTGGCCGAGTGCGGCCCGGCGTCCCGAGGCGTCGGTGACGGCGACGTCGAGCTTCGTGCCGGTCGTGTTCGGCGGCACGAAGACCCGCAGCGCCAGATCCTTGGAACCGGCGAGGGAGAGCGGCTGGGAGGGGCTGACGCGCGCCGCCGTTCCCGGCGTCGACCACTTCAGCGCGACCGCGCGGCGGCCGGTCTCCCGTTCCGTCTCCCACCATGCGAAGTGCGGCGAGGAACCGGCGGCCTCGGGGTCCAGACAGGCGGCGGCCGAGTCGGGGTCGATCGCCGAACACAGCTCGGCGCCGGTCACCGTCACCGGGCCGTCCGGCAGGAGTCCGGCACTGCGGCGCGCACCGACCGCGTGGGTCAGGACACGGGCGGGGTCCGCCGAGGGCGCCCGCCTGCCCGAGCCGTCGAGCAAGGGGAGCACCCGGTCGTCGCCGCCGACGAACAGCCGGGCCGCGGCGGCGATGTAGGTGGCCCCCGCCTGATGCTGCTGGTCGGCGGTCAGCCGGGTCGCGGCGCTCGGTGAGCACACCGGGTCGGGTGCTTCCTCGTCGTCCCAGAAGTCGTCCCAGGCGGGCGCCTCGGCCTGGCCCGGGGTCCACTCGCTGTTGAAGTAGTTGTGGTTGGCGCCGACCATGTAGACGGCGCTGTGCAGCGCGGTGCCCTTGCTGACGCCGCGTGTCCCGTCGACGTACACCTCGCCCTGGAGGTCGGACACGTCGCCGTCGCAGCCCGGCAGGATCGTCACCGACGGCACGTCCGCGACCGGATTCTGGCCGAAGATGGTCGGTCCGATGAGCACGGTGCCGCGCACCTTCCAGCGCACCGGGCCCCGATAGCCGTCCTGGGCGGCGGGCGGCGGGTAGAGGCTGTCCATGGCGGCCCGGTTCACGCCCTCTCCGCCACGCGAGTGGCCGACGAGCAGGACGCGGGACAGGTCCGCCTTCGGTGCCTCGCGTACGACGGCCGGGGCGGTGGAGGGGCGGGCCGACCAGTCGGCCCAGCGGGCGAGATGCTGCCGTACCAGCGAGGAGCGCGCCTGCGCACCGGCGTCCTCGGCGTCCCAGTCCTGGGCGTTGATGCCGTTCGCCGAGATCGACACCGTCACATAGCCCTGGGAGGCCAGGAGCTTCTGGTCGCGCAGGTAGCCCTTGTGACTGGGGATCGGCTTTGTACCGGCCGGGCAGGGCCAGTCACCGCTCACGTCGTCCTCGGCGCCCGGCTTGTAGCAGGTGGAGTGGCGGCCGTGCAGGAACAGTGCGAGCGGGCGGCTGCCGGTGGCGCCCTGCGGGGCCACGACTTCGGCACGCATCTCGACCGGGGCGGGGAACCCGGGCAGTTTCACCGGGTCGAGGTCGTACTCGCCGGTGACCGTGCGGTACGAGCCGGGCTTGCCGGGGTCGACACCGCCCGCCGGCAGCGGGGCCGGCGGCTCTTCGGCGGCACGGGAGTCCCGCTCGCGCGGCCGAGCGGCCCCATCGGTCGCCTTCGCGTCCAACCGCCTTCCCCCGGCCATGACTTGAAGGTCGGTCAGTTCCTCCGAGCGGGCCTCGCCGAGGTTCAGCCGGAACGTCCGGCCGTCCTTCCCGGCCTGCGGCACCCCGAGCAGCCGGCCCTCGGCATGGAACTCGACGCGCGCGTCCCCCATGGGCACGGTCTTCGGCGCACGCCAGACCAGCTCACGCGCCTCGCCCTGACCGGTGAGCCGCCAGCCCGGCGGCAGCCCGTTGTCGGCATGCGCGGTCGACCGCCCCACGTCGGGCGGCTGTTGGGCCTGTGCCAGTCCTGGCGAGCTCGCCAGGGCCGCCAGCACCGCCACGGCGGTCACACATATTCGCCGGGCACGGATCAATGGTCCCCTCCTCAAAACCCAAGCGCAGGCGCCTCGTTGGTCCCGGACGCCTCTCGCGTCACAAAGGACGGAAGGGAGGGTGCTGTGGGTTGTCTGTGAAGGGGAAATGACCGGAGCCGAGCGATGCGATCAAGCCAGCAGGGCGCGCAGGACTAGTCGGGAGCATGGCGGGGGAAGCGCTTTCCATGAGCCGAACCGCCCACCACCGCGCGGCCGTCGTCGGGACCGGCCACCGCGCCCAGATGTTCACCCGCGCCCTCGCCGAACGCCCCGGCCATCGCGTAGCCGCCCTCTGCGACCCCAGCCCGACCCGGATGGCCTTCCACAACCGGCTGCTCACCGCACCCGGCGAACCCGCCGCCACCCAGTGGGAACCCGACCGCTTCGCCGACCTGCTCGCCAAGGAGGACATCGACGAGGTCGTCGTCACCACGATCGACGCCGAACACGACCGCTACATCGTCCCGGCCCTGAAAGCCGGCTGCCGGGTGGTCACCGAGAAGCCGATGACCGTCGACGCCGAGCGCTGCGCCCGCATCCTCGACACGGTCCGGGAGACCGGCAACACCCTGACCGTCGCCTTCAACTACCGCTTCAACCCGGTGCACGAGAAGGTCCGGGCCCTGCTCGCCGAGGGCGCGATCGGCGAGGTGCTGTCCGTGCACTTCGAGTGGCTGCTCGACGTACGGCACGGCGCGGACTACTTCCGCCGCTGGCACCGGGAGAAACAGAACAGCGGCGGCCTCATGGTGCACAAGTCGAGCCACCACTTCGACCTGGTCAACTGGTGGCTCGCCGACCGGCCGCAGGAGGTCTTCGGCTACGGACGGCTCGGCTTCTACGGCCGTGAGGCGGGCGAACGCCACGGACTGCGCCGCGCCTACGACCGCGCCCACGGCGCCGCCCCCGCCGCCGACGACCCCTTCGCCCTGGACCTCGCGGCCGACGACACCCTGCGCGCCCTCTACCTGGACGCCGAGCAGGACGACGGCTACCTCCGCGACCGCAACGTCTTCGACGGCCCCGTCACCATCGAGGACGACATGGCGGTCCTCGTCCGCTACACCCGCGGCGCGACGATGACGTACCACCTGACCGCCTACTCCCCGTGGGAGGGCTACCGGGTCATGTTCAACGGCAGCGTCGGCCGCCTTGAACTCGAGGTGGAGGAGAGCCGCTGGCAGCCGCCCCGGATCCGGATCAGCTCCGGCCGCGGCGCGCTGCACGGCGACACCGCCGCCGAACACGCGGGCGGGGCGCGCCTCACCCTGCGCCCGCTGTGGCGGCCCCCGGTCGACGTCCCGCTCGAGACCGCCCACGAGGCCCACGGCGGGGGTGACCCGCGCATGCTCGACGCGCTGTTCGGGAGCGCGGACGAGGGTGCGCCTGCCGACTTCGGGGCCGAGGGGCATCCGACGGCCACCGAGCGCGACGGGGCGCTCGCGCTGGCGGTCGGGCTGGCCGCCAACCGGTGCTTCGAGACGGGGCGGCCGGTGGCGGTGGGGGAGCTGGTGCCCGGGGTGGGGGAGGGGTGAGGCGGGGAGGTGCGGTCCTCGTCAGCTCCAGGCCCGGTAGGGCTCGTCGACCAGTTGGAAGACCGGCTCGCCCCGGACCGGGTCCTTCGCGGTGGACAACCGGACCCGGTCCCCGCTGTGGATGCCGATCGGCGGGCCCATGACGCGGCCGCGCACGACGAAGCCCTCGGCCATCTCGATCAGGGACACGTTCCGCGCGGCGGGGGTGTTGCGGTGCACCACCGTGGAGTGCCGGACCGTCCCGGCGCCCTCACTGCGCTCCGTGCGCAGGTCGCTGCCCTGGCAGACCGGACACAGCAGCCGGTGGTACATGGCGGTGCCGCACCAGGTGCAGCGCTGGAAGAGGATGGCGTCCGTGTCCGCGCTCCTGCGGTCCGGAACTCCGGGATCCAGGAGGCCCGTCGCGGAGCCGGCTGTCTGACGAACAACGCTTCCTGAGGGGTGGTACACGCTGGTCAACTCCCTGCACTCGGCCGGAATCCGCGTGCGCGGGTCACCGTGCACGCACGTGCCCGGTTCGCCGTGCCACCGTGCACGCCCTCAGGGTATGGCACTCAGTGCCACTCGTAAAGGTACTCCGTACCCCTTATCGCGGAACCCTCGAGTGGGTGTGCGCTTCCGAGTGCCGGGTTCAGTCGCGACCGAGTGTGGTCTCGATCTCCTGGACCACCCGCCACAGGGGCGCCCCGCGCCGGGAGACCACGACGACCACGTCCTCGGGCTGCTCGCCGCCGGGGCATGCGGGCGGGTCGCCGAAGGCGGACTGGACGTATCCGAGGGCGTGGTCGACCGTGGTGTCGGCGTCGCCCTGTCCGTCCGAACGCAGCCAGGAGCGCAGCGCGTTGTTGTGCGCCGCGACCACGGCGGCGGCGATCACGTCGGCCCGCAGGGTCCCGTCGCGCCGGCCGGTGAACCGGCCCCGCAGATACTCGGCGAGGGCCCGCTCGTAGCGCCACACCACGGACAGCTCGTACGCGCGCAGGCCCGGCACCTTCTTGGTGAGGCGGTAGCGCTGCACGGAGAACGTCGGGTTCTCGGCGTACATCCGGAGCACCAGCCGGGCCGCGTCGCAGACCCGGCCCACCGGTTCGTCCGCGTCGTCGCCGGCCGCGAGGAACTCCGTCATGTCGGCCAGGCACCGCTCGTGGTCGGGGAAGACCACGTCCTCCTTCGAGGGGAAGTAACGGAAGAAGGACCGCCGGCCGACCCCGGCCAGCGCCACGATGTCGTCGACCGTGGTCTGCTCGTATCCCCGCTCCAGGAACAGCTGAAAGGCCGCCGCGACCAGCGCGTCCCGCATGGGCGGCTTCGCGGCCGCCGCCTGCGCCCTCTCACCGCGACGGGGCGTGGGCGCTGCGCTGCTGGAGCTCATGGACGGGAAAGTAGCATCTGACCGGGGTCGATGGCACTCAGTGCATCATTTGGGGGGAACTCAGTGCTCTCTGTGCCCACGACGTCCCCCCTTAGTTCGTCTAGTTCGTCGAACGTACGTCGCATACGATCGGACCCTCCCCAACCGCCGAGGAGTCCCGTGTCTCGCGCCCGCCCCCGTCTCCTGTACGTCACCGACCTGGCCTATCAGGCGCGCGGACGGCGCTACTGCGACGAGGACATCTTCCTCACCTCGCGCCTGCGCGAGGACTTCGACCTCGCCCTGTGCCACCCGCGGGACGCGGCCGCGCTGATGGGCACCTTCGACGGCGTCGTCGTCCGCAACAGCGGTCCGGTCCTGGGCCACCAGGTGGCGTACGAGGCGTTCCGCGAACGTGCGATCGCCGACGGCACCCGCGTCTACAACACGCTCTCCGGCAAGGCCGACATGGCCGGCAAGCAGTACCTGCTCGACCTGAGCGCCGCCGGGTACCCGGTCATCCCCACCGTCGACCGCCCGGAGGATCTGCACCGGCTGCCCGAAACGGACCGGTACGCCGTCAAGCCGAAGCTCGGCGCCGACTCCGTGGGCCTGCGGATCGTGCCCGCGGACGGTGTGCGCGACCTGGTCGACGGGGAGGTCCTGGTGCAGCCGTGCGTCGACTTCGCCTACGAGGTGTCCTTCTACTTCGTCGACGACGACGTCCAGTACGCCCTCTACGCTCCGCACCCCGACCGGCGCTGGCAGCTGGAACCGTACGAACCCACCGCCGAGGACCTGGCCTTCGCACGGCGGTTCATCGACTGGAACAGCATCGACCACGGCATCCAGCGGGTCGACGCCTGCCGTGCCCCGGACGGGCAGGTCCTGCTCGTCGAGTTGGAGGACCTCAACCCCTACCTGTCCCTGGACGCCCTGAGCGACAAGGAAAGGGACACCTTCGTCACGGCGATGAAGGCGTCCCTGCACCGGTTCCTCGCCGCGGAACGGCGCAGGGACTGAACTCCTCGTGCGGCAGGTGCGTATCACTCCCCGGGGGATGCCGGAGGTCCCTGCGGAGGGGACGGGAGGAGACGCTGTATGCCGAAGCCGACCGATCGCGGGCAGCCGCCCGAGCGACCCGACGGCCCGCCCCTCGAACCGGTCCGGGTGCTGCGCCCGCGCAACACCGACGCCCTCGCGGAGCTGATCAGGGAGTTCCGGGAGCAGACCGGGGCGTACCAGGAACGCCGGGAGCACACCGCGGACTATGAAGTGGTGCCGCTGTCTCCCGTCGAGGCGGAGACGCAGGAACTGCCTCCCGTCGCGGACAACGGGCAGGTGACCTCCGCCGGCCACCCGACTTCGAGCGACCACCACCCCGCACGGGGCGCCGTTCCCGTCGGCCGTGTGCCCGGCCTGCGTCGCACCGCCGTCGTGGGCGCCGTCGCAGCGGCGGCCCTGATCGGCTTCGGCTGCGCCTTCCTGCTGCCCGACCGGAGCGACGCCAGTGCGGCACAGCCCGCCCTCCCGTCCACGCCCACCTCCGCCACGCCCACGGCTTCGGCCGCCACCGACCCCGACGGCCCGGGCACCCTCCGCGAAGGAGCCGCCGGCGCCGAGGTGACCGACCTCCAGCAACGCCTGCTGCGCATCCCGAACGTCTACGACCACGGCTCGACCAGTGGGAGCTACGACGCCACCCTGACCGAGGCGGTGGCCCGCTTCCAGGTCTGGTACGGCATCCGCGGCGACGAGACCGGCGTCTACGGCGACGACACCCGGCTCGCCCTGGAATCCCGTACGGGCGGCTGACGGGAGGCCGTCCGAAACCGGGGTACCCGTCGCGAGACATCCAGCGAACGGGAGCGACGTGAGCATGGCGGGCATCGACGCGTTCATCGACCGGCTGGACCCGGACATGTGCGTGGTCACCGCCACGGCGAACGGGGAGCGGGCGGGCTGTCTGGTCGGGTTCGCCTCGCAGTGCTCCATCCGGCCGGTGCGCTTCGTCGTATGGCTGTCCAAGGTGAACCACACCTACCGCGTCGCACAGGACGCTCCGTTCCTCGCCGTGCATCTGCTCACCCCCGGACAGCGGGAGCTTGCGGAGCTGTTCGGCGGGCGCACCGGCGACACGACGGACAAGTTCCAGCATGTCGGCGTGCGGGAGGAGCACGGCGGGGCGCTCGTACTGGAGGACGCGGCGGCCTGGTTCGTGGGCGCGGTCGTGCTGCGCGCCGACGGGGGCGATCACGTCGGCTTCGTCCTCGAACCGGTGGCCGGCGGCGAGCGTGAGCAGGCCGACGACGGACCGCTGCTGCGGCTCGACGACGCCCGCACCATCGCACCCGGTCACCCGGTGGACTGAGGTTCTGCCCCGCTGCTCGAACACCCGGCAACACATCGGGAAAGTGGCGGCGCCCACGGAGTGGCTGCCGTCAGCATGGGCAGTTCCCTGAGCGAGGGACCCCGCACCCCCCAGCCGAAGGCCACGCCGATGAGCGCCTCCCGTGTCCCGGGCCTGGTACTGCCCGCCGTGTTCCTGCTGGCCCTCGTCGTGGGCGCGTTCTGGTACTGGCGCCATCGCGGCGACGACTGAAGACCGGCACCGGACGACTGAAGACCGGCACCGCGGGACGGCTGAAGGACGACAGGGCCGCTACCCCCTCGCCGCTCCGTCGCCGCGTGTCACTCCGGCTCGGTGGGCACCCGGACGTCGACGACGCAGACGTCGTCCCGCCGCTCGCCCTCCAGCAGCGCCGCGAGCAACGGGTTCAAAGAGCCGGGCTCGTCCGTGTGGTGGGCGACGACCGCCTCGGCGAGCCGCGCCAGGCCCAGGTCGATGCCCTCGGCGGGCCGCTCGACCAGCCCGTCCGTGTACAGCATCAGCCGGTCTCCGGGCTCCAGGCGGCACTCCGCCTCCTGGTACACCGGCGAGGAGCTCGCCCCGAGCAGCATCCCGCCCGGGCGGCCCAGATAGCGCGCCTCGCCGTCGCGCAGCAGCAACGGCGGCGGATGGCCCGCCTGCGCCCAGACCAGCCGGCGCTCGCCGGGGGTGTAGCGGGCCAGGACCATGGTCGCGGTGCCGTGGGAGTCGCGGGAGTGCAGCAGTAGCGCGTTGAGACGGGCGAGCGCACCGGTCAGTGACGAGCCGGTGATGACCATGCCCTTCGCTGTGAAGCGCAGCTGCGCCATCGTGGCGACGGCGTCGATGCCGTGCCCGGCGACGTCGCCGACCACGAACAGGGCGTCGCCGTCGGGCAGTTCGATGGCGCTGAACCAGTCGCCGCCGACATGGATCCCCGACTGGGCGGGCAGGTAGGCCACTTCGACGCGCAGGCCGGCCAGCCGCACCGGCCGGGTGGGCAGCGGCAGCAGCGCGTGCTGGAGCCGGGCGACGAGCGTCCGCTCGGCGCGCAGCACGAGGTGCTGGGTCAGGATCTCCTGCTCGCTCTTGACGAGGGCGAGTTCCGCGCTGCGCTGTGCGGTGAGGTCCTGGACGAAGCCGTGCACCTCGACGGGCGTGCCGTCGGCGGCCGGCACCGCCTCGGCGACGGCACGCAGATGCCGGACCCCGTCCGCCGTCCTGATCCGGAACGGGATGTCGAACGGACGCCCGTCGCGCACGAGTTCCCGGACGCAGCGGGCCAGCACCGGCACGTCCTCGGGCAGCGCGAGGCCCGGGAGGTCGGTGAGCTGGACCGGGCCGTGTGCGGGGTCCCGGTCCAGGATGTCGAAGACCTGGGACGACCAGTTGACCTCGTGGGTGACCAGGTTCCAGGTCGCCCAGCCCAGGTTGCCCAGCCGCTGCACGTCCGCCAGCCGCTGCTCCTGCCGGTCCGAGGAGTCCTGCCGGACCCAGGCGAGGACCAGCCCGCCGCCCAGCCGCGCCACCCGCACCGAGTACGTCGAGAGCTCCGCGGAACCGGCCACGACCTCCTGGTGGGCGAACGGCGGACCCTCGAACGGCTCCCCGGTCCGCAGCGTGCGCAGGCACCCGTGCCACAGCTCCTCGTCCGCCATGCCGGGGAAGCACTCCAGGATCCGGTGCCCGACCAGCTCGCGGCCGGTACGGCCTACGACGTCGACCGCGTCCGCCGTCGCCGCGTCGATGCGGTAGTCCTCGACCTCCCCCGAGGGGGCCGTCAGCGGGGAGAGCAGCATCGCCGCGCCCGGCAGCGCGTCGAACACCGCCTGGGCGGCACCGTCAGCGGCGTACTCCTGCCGGGCGCCGAACGCCCGGAGCCGGCCCGCGCACAGCCGGGCGACGGCGCGCAGGAGCTGCCGGACCGGCGGGGTGAAGGGCTCGCCGCGGCCGCGCAGGACGCCGATGCAGACCTCGGCGGTGTCCCCGGCCGGCACCGGCAGCCAGGCGCGCGAGCGCCAGCGCTCGGGCGGGTCCCCGATGAGGAGGTATCGCTCCCGGTCCGAGTCGATGTCCTCCAGCCAGCGCGGCTCCCGTGCCAGCAGCGCTTCCAGGGCGGCGATCCCGGTCAGCGGAGGCACCTGACGCCACTGGGCGGCCAGAGTGTCCTCGATGCCGGCGTGCCCGACGAGTTCCAGCCCGCCTGCGGGCAGGCGCCGGAAGATCATGACCGCGTCGGCGCCCGCCTCGGGCGCCAGGTGGTCCAGCAGGCACCGGGCGAGGTCCTGCGGGGTGCCGACGCGGACCAGGGCCTCGCCGAGCCGGCTGAGCGCGGCGAAGGCGTCGTCCGTGGCGTAGGTGCCGTGCGCTTCGAGGGTGTCCCGGGTGGCAGGCACGCCGGGCTTGGGAACGCCGACGGGGAAACCGGCGGGCTCGGAGAGAGGGGGCTCGGGCCGCGGTGGGGACTGGTGCAGCGGGGGCACCAGCCCGCCGAGGGTGATCCAGCACTCCTCCAGCAAGGTACGGTTCCCGGCCTTGGCGCGCTGCTGCAGCTCCTCGCCCGCGGCGTCCGGCGTGCAGCCGGTCAGCGCCATCAGGGCGCCTTTGGCCCGCTCCAGGACGGCCGATGTCGCCGCCTGGTCACGCAGCCGGTCCATCTCGGCATGCTGCCGGGCGACGACCTTGGCCAGCGCTGCCATGTCGGGCGCGGCGCCGGACTCGGCGGGGCTGGCGGGCTCGCTCGTCACGCGTTGAGCATCGCACATCAGGCGTGCTTCGATCGCGGCCTTGGAGGGAGATCGCACGCACCGGTGAAGCCGGGCGTCGGCGGGCTCGTTGACCCCCGCTGCCGCACCGTCCTCCCGCGCACCCGTCAGCGGTCCGGCGGCGGGTACAGCCACAGCCGCAGCAGGCGGCTCAGCCGTGGCATGACCAGGTAGGTCAGGGCCGGCAGCAGCACCGGGAACACGGCGGCACGCAGCGGCAGGGGCCAGGTCAACGCGCGCGGCGCCGCCAGCCACTGGATCAGGAACGTGAGCGGATAGGCGCCGAGGAAGGTGGTGAGCACCATCTTCCACCGGGGCGGGGCCTGCACGGTGGTGCCGGGCAGGGCGAACCAGGTCTCCAGTCCCGTCGTCGACTGCCGTTCACTGCCGATCTCGGTCGCGATGCCCTCGATCCGCTCGTGCCACGCGGCCCGCTCGTCCGACTCCAGCCAGGCGGCCAGCCGGTGCGGATCGGACCAGCGCAGCACCGCGTGGAAGAGGTGACCGTCCTCGGGCCGCAGCCAGGAGACGCCCTCGTTGCCGGGGAAGGCTCTGGCGCAGCGGGTGATCCCGTGCGTCCAGTGCTCGAACTCGTGCTCGTGGCCGGGGCGTACCCGCCAGGTGAGGACCGTGGTGACCGGATCGCCCCGCCGTACATCGGTGGTGCTCATGCTCACCACGTGTGCCACGGCAGACGCGCCTCATGCCCCTGGAAGGGTCAGCGTCCGTGCCCGTGCTCGATGAGGGCCTGGGTGACCGCCCGCACGCTGCGGGCGATGTGCTGCAGCTGCAGGACCTCCGCCGCGTACAGCTTGATCGTGTGTTCGATGACCGACTCCGGCATGCCGAGCCCGGGCAGGTCGGCCCGGGCGGTCTGCAGGGCGGTGCGGGCGACCCGGACCTCTTGCTGGACCTGGATCTGCGCGTGCCGGGCGAGCAGCACGGGGTGGCGGATCAGGGCCGGGTAGCTGGCGTAGCGGGCCGGCACCAGTTCGCGCAGCCACTTGGCCGCCGAGCGCTCCCAGTCGTAGCTGCCGGGGTTCTTGACCTGGCACGGCCAGTCCGGGCTGATCCGCGTGGTGGTTCGCGTGGTCGTCAGGGGCATGGTCATCGCTCCCGGGTGTGCGGCGTCGTGGGGGGTGGTCCGACGGTTTGGTGCGGCCCCGGTCCAGGGGATGACCGGGGCCGCCACGGGCGCTCGCGCAGGCGATGCCCGACCGAACACCCTGGGCGCCGACGCGGGTAGGAGACGGCGGCTTCAGGTGTCCGTGCAGAGGCCCGTGGCGTCAGACGGTGCCCGCGCGAGGTGTGGTGCAGCGTGCGCATGGGCGGACCGTCGTCTCTGTGCGGGCGGATGCGGGGTAGCGGAACGTGTGTCCCGGAATGGCCGGGGTGTGATCCCTGAGCAGTATTTATATATGCCGTCCGGTTTGCAAGACGCATGAAAACATTCATGCGGGATATGTGACGGATGACCCCCTTGTGCCCTGATGTGAGGGAAGTGGGTTTCAGTCCCGCAGGAAGAACTGGTGCTGGTCGGAGATCTGCTCGTAGTCCTCGAGCCGGGCCTGGGTGCGTTCCGGGTCGGCGTCGGTCATGGCCTGGAGCAGCGCGGCGGCCATCACGCCGGGCGCGGCGTAGGAGTCGAAGACCAGACGGGACCCGGTGCCGGTGGCGAAGACGACGTCCGCCTCGTCGGCCACCGGCCCGAGTGCCAGGTCGGTGATCAGGGCGACCTGGAGTCCGGCGCTGCGCGCGACCCGTACGGCGGTCAGGGTCTCCTGGGCGTGCCGGGGCATCGAGAACGCCAGGACCCAGGTGCCGCCCGCCTCGCGGGACTGGAGCAGGGCGTCGTAGGCGACGCTGCCGCCCCGGGTCACCAGCCGCACGTCCGGGTGGACCCGGCGCGCGGCGTAGGCGAAGTACTCGGCCAGGGACGCCGAGATGCGCAGGCCCAGGATGGTCAGCGGGGTCGACCGGGACAGTTTGCGGCCGATGTCGATCACCTGGTCGGGGTCGGCGAAGTCGCGTCGCAGGTTCTCCAGGTTGTCGATCTCCGCGTCGACCGCCGCCTGGAGTTCGTTGCTGCCGTTCTCCTCCGCCGCGGGGGGACCGCCCGCGAGGGTGCCGAGGGCGATCGTCTGGAGCCTCTCCCGTAGCGCGGGGTAACCGCTGAAGCCCACCGCCGCGGCGAAACGCGTCACCGACGGCTGGCTCACGCCGACGCGTTCCGCGAGATCGGTGATCGAAAGGAAGGCCGCCTCGGTGATGTGCTCGATCAGGTACTGGGCGATGCGACGCTGCCCAGGGGACAGCCGTGGCCGGTCGAACAGGCCCCTGAGCTGGGAAGTCGGGGAGGCCTCCGCTTCCGGTGCGGTCTTCCCCGAGGTGATCGCGGACGCCTGGGCGCGTGCCTGCTGCGGCGATGGCACGGCTGCGCCTCCTTTGTCTCCCACAGTGCCTCAACATAGCTCACACACCGTGGCGACCAGGGCTTGCGCGCAAGGGCCCGACGACCTGCCCGAGCGACGGACCGACCCGCCGAAAGGACGGATACGCGCGTTCCGCACGGGAACCCGCCCCCGCGACAGCCCTTCGGTGACGACCGGCGACGAGCTTCGAAACCGGCGGCACCCCGCAACCAGACCCTTCGGCAGGTGAGAGGCGAATGAGCGCACTCAGCGCGGTGGAACAGGCCCTGGAGAACCGGTGGGAGGCGCTGTGGGCGCGGGTCTTCGACAAGGAACCCGTCGAACTCGTCGACGCGCTGCGACGCGAGTGCGACAGCAACGTGGTCGTGTGCAGCGAGAGCAGGGTCGTGGTCCCCAACGCCTACGACATCGAACTCGCCGACTCCGTCCACGACGAACTCACGCGGCGGGGCACCAACGTGGGCCAGGCGCTCACCGACAGCCTGATGCGGCACGCCGAACACAAGGGCTACGAGTGGGCGGGCCCGCTCGCCGTGCACATCACGAGGTCGGCGCACGTGCCCAACGGCCGTTACCGCGTGGCCAGCAGCGTGATGTCGCATGTGAGCGCCGACGGTTTCCAGTACGCGGCCCACTAGGAGCGGAGGTCAGCGGCGATAGATGGTGATCGAATGGCCGACCTGGTCGATCGGACGACTGCTCTCGATCAACTCGGCCAGCCGGCCCTTCGCTTTGGCAACCGAGGAGTCCGACACGACCAGCAGTCCGCGCACCGCACCGCGGGGTACCGCAAGCGGATCGGACGCGTCGATGCCGTAGTACGACGGCACCCCGCTGCCCTTGTACACCAGCCAGACCCGCTCCCCCCGGTACCGCTCGCGCAGCCGGTCGGCGAGTCGGCCGAGGTCCTGGCCCCAGTCGACGTTGGAGTCGTGCAGCCTGAGCCGGGTCTTCGACGGCCCGCCGAACGCCTCGTTGGAGTACGGCAGATAGTAGGGGAACGTCCGCACGGAGCTGACCGCGACGAACAGCACCAGCGCCGCCGTCAGCACCGGCGCCCACCGCCACCGCACGACCAGGACACAGCCCGCCGCCACCGCCAGGAACATCGGCAGGAAGACGGCGTACCGGGTGCCGAAGTCCCGCGCCCCTTCCATGGAGGCCGCCAGCAGCACCGCGGACGGCAGCAGCAGGTACGGCGCCACGGGCCGCAGGCGTCGTACCGCCACCACCGCGACGGCACCGGCCGCCCACAGCGCGAGCATCCCGAGCGGCGTCTTCACCAGCAGCGCGACCGGCAGGTAGTACCAGAGGGACCCGGTGTACACCTGGCCGAACAGGAAGCCCTCCCACGGCCGGTTCTCCAGAGCGAACTGGATCCGCATCCCGTCCCGGAACGCCTCCGGGAACGGCAGCAGCTCCACCAGCAGCCCCCGCCGCCCGCGCACGACGGGCACATACTGCTGCGGCGACCAGCGCAGCAGCGGATCGACGGCCAGATACGACGCCCATACGACGGCCACGGCGACCAGCGCCACGACGGCGGCCGCCCCGGCCGCCCGCAGCAGCCGCGTCCGCCGATCCGCCGAACCCGAACCCGCACCCGCGCACCACATCGACACGGCGGCCAGCACCAGCAGCACCGGAAACGCCGCCAACGCGCTCATCTTCGTGGCCAGGGCCGCCCCGAGCGCCACTGAGGCGAGCGGCAGATACAGCCGAGGCCGTCGGCGTGCACGCCACAGCAGCCACACCGACGTCAGCAGGAACCCGGCCATCGGCACGTCGAGCGTGGCCAGCGAGCCGTGGGCGATGACGTCGGGGGAGAAGGCGTACAGGGCGAGCGCCGCCAACGCGCCCACCGGACCGGTGAGTTCACGGGCGAAGGCGAAGACGACCAGGCCGAACAGCAGCGTCAGCGCGATCACCGGAAGACGGGCCCAGAGCATCAGCTGGCCGGGGTCGTTGCCGGACTCGTACAGGAGGTGCTGCCCGAAGCGGCCCTGGCCGCCCGTGAAGGACGGATCGACGTGCGGGTCGGCCAGTGCCACGCCGACGGCGACGACCAGTTTGCCCAGCGGCGGGTGCTCGGGGTTGAAGCGCAGGCGGTGCTCGTGCAGATAGTCGGCGGCCGTCCCCACGTACACCGGCTCGTCGATGGTCGGGGTCTGCTGGACGGCGGTGGTCACCATCGCGGCGGCCATCTGGGCGAGCAGCACGACCACGAGGAGCGGCACCAGCCACCGTGTGCGGGACCGTGAACGCCACGCCGGCCGGACGTCGGGCGCCCCAGGGGCCGGCGTCAGGACCGGGTGCCGTTCGTGCGTCATCATCCGCCCCGCGGTGACACCGGGCGGGCGGTGGCGGGAGCGAAACAGGGGCGTCTCATGCGCCTACTCTGCATCAGCTCCCGCCACCGGGGGCGTTACCGCTTCAGGAGTCGTACCGACAGACCTTCCGCCGTGTGGACGGGTACGGCCCGCAGCGTGTCGGAGTTCAGCTCGACGCGGTCGAACTGGCCGCGCAGCACCGGGGCGCCGAGCACCCGGACCGTGCTGCCCGCGGCCGGCGGCCGCTTCGCGTCGAGGCTCAGCGACAGCGTGCTGCCCCGGCCGAGCACCGCCCGGCGCGTCACCTCCAGGACCGGCTCCTGACCCGAACGCAGCGTCACCTCCAGCGTGCCGGACTCCTGCGCGTACGTGCCGTGCACCTGCAGCGACTTGCCCAGCGTCAGTGTCCCGCCAGTCACCCGCACATCACCGTGACCCAGCGCGTGCGCCGAACCGGCGACCAGCACGCCGTCCTTGAGCACGGTGCCGCCCGTGTACCGGTTGTGGCCCGTCAGAGTCAGCGTGCCGGTGCCGCCCTTGGTCAGACCGCCGTCGCCGTCGATGTCGTTGCGCCAACTGTCGGCCGCCCGGAAACCGCCGGCCGCGGCGTCGAGCGTGACGGTCACGTCGGCGTCGAAGGAGCCGTAACCGTCCGCCGCGGCGAACAGGTTCAGGCGCCCCCACTGCTCGAAGCCGTCCAGCAGGACGTATCCGGAGGGCAGCGCGGTGGTCCGTAGCACCTCGCGGCGCTGGGCCGCGTCCAGGTACGGCAGCCGCGTCTCCAGCAGCACCTCGGCGCCCTTCGGCACGGTCAGCGGCTCGTTGCGACCGTGCCGGGTGAGCACGTAGGTCAACCGGGGCTTGACGGCACGCTCGTTGTCGTCCCGGTCGGCGTACGGGTCGGAGCCGTCCGAGTGGGCGTACGTGTACAGCGTGTCCGGCGTCGTACCGGTCTTCTCCTGGAAGTACGCCAGGGCCTGGGCGCGGGCCGCGGCCTTCAGGCCGGCGTTCGCCGGGTCGGCCAGCGCGGCGGCGGCCAGGGCGGTGGCCATGATCCGGCCGCCGAGGACGTCGACGGTGGAGTGCATGCCCGACATGATCCGGGTGTGGCTCAGCTCGAAGGCGCGGGTCACCAGCTCCTGGAACCGCTCGGGCACCGCGTACGCGAAGGCCAGGGCCGCCAGGTGGAAGGCGTTGGTGTGACCGCTGGGGAAGCCGCCGTCCTCGGCCGCGTTGGTGCTGCGCTGCCGCAGCAGCTGCGTGACGACGACCACCTCGGAGTCGTACACCGGGTAGCCGAGCGCGTCCTTCGCGCCGGTGTCGACGACCTCGCTGTCCTCGTTCATGCGCCACGGGCGCGGGTACTGGAACGTGAACTTGGCGGGGTTGCCCGAGGCGAACGGGCCGCGCACGGTGTCGACCAGCTTGGCGACCTGGCCGAGCGCCGAGTCGTAGGAGCCCGCGCCGACCGCGGAGCCCGCGGGGGCGCCGGCCGGGACGGCGTCGCTGATCGTGGTGGCCGGCGTGCCCTCGGGAGCGCTGGTGATCGAGGTGACCGCCTTGGCGCCCGCCCGGTACAGGTCGGCCAGCGGGCCGAGGGCCCCGATCATCGCGTAGCTCTGGTGCTGGCGGTCGTAGACGAACGCCTCCTTCGCCTGCGCCTCCGTGCGCGCGGCCGTGATGCGGGCGCAGTAGCGCATGTTGGCGCGCAGCACCTCGGGCATCAGCGGCGTGCCGGTGTTCCAGGCGTCGCCGGTCTTCCACACCTTGGCGAAGCCGCCGAGGGCGCGGACCACGGCGTTGGTCTCGGGCGTCGTGTTCGCGACGATGTTGGTCTTGTAGTCGTCGACGAACGCGGCGAAGGCCGTGGCCGCCTTCGCGTCGGTGGCGGCCAGCCAGGTGGCGAGCGTGGGCGCGGCCAGCACACCGGCCGAGGCACCGAGGGACGTCTTGAGGAACCCCCTTCGGTTCACGGCGCGGTCACGGAGCGACGAGGGGGAGGGGTGCCCGGCTGGTGACGGCATGCGTCTGCCTCTCTTGAGTTCATCGGCCCTGCGGCCGGGAGTAAGAAGAAGATGGTGCGATCGATGGCGGCTCGCGGGGCGACGCGTGGCATGAGGGCCGAATGCGCTTTCCCGAGCCGTACGAGCGAAGATCTACGGGCGAGTCGTGTCGGATCGGGGATGATCCGGCGTCCGCCACCTGTCATACGAGTGAACGGGCCATCGCCACCGCCCCCTCGACCGGCGCCACCGTCAGCGGCCTCGGCCGGGCCCCCGGCACCAGGGCGGCCAGGGACGACACGAAGGCGTCGTACAGGGCGGGTTGGGCGAGGACGGTACTGCCCGCGACCACCACGTCGTCGACGGCGACCCCGCGTGCCGCGAGTCGTCCGACGAGCGAGGCCAGCGCGCTGCCGCCCTCGGTGATGACCGTACGGGCGAGAGAGGAGCCCGCCTCGGCGGCGGTGAACAGCACGGGTGCGTGCCGGCCCCACTCGGCGGAGACGTCCGTGGCGTTCTCCAGTGCCGCCCCGAGCGCCGGTACCTCGGCGACGCCGAACGCGGCGATGAGGCCCTTGGCCAGTTCGTCGGGTTCCTCGCCGCGGTCGTGCGCCGCCCACACGGCCCGCGCGGCCTCACGGACCAGACCGGCCGAGCCGCCCTCGTCGCCGAGCAACGCACCCCAGCCGCCGACCTGGACGGGGCTGCCGTCGTCGAGCCGGCCGACCGCGACCGAACCGGTGCCGGCGACCAGACCGACGCCACGGTCCAGTCCCGCGGCGGGTACGAGGAGCTCGGCGTCGCCCAGAACCTGCGCGGGCGCGTCGAAGTGGAGTTGCAGCGCGGTGCGGATCTGGGCGCACTGCCGGGGCGTCTCGCAGGCGTGCCCGCCCACGGCGACGGCCGACGGGCGTGCGCCCGCCGGCAGCGCCTCGGCGACCAGCGCGGCCAGCCAGCCGGCCGCGGCCACGGGGTCGTGCGGCCGCCAGCCGCTGCTCGGCCGGACGCGATCGGCGACGGCCTGCTCGCCCGCGAAGGCGCGCAGGTGCGTCTTGGTGCCGCCCACGTCGATGCCGACCACGAGAGGGCACGAGGGGGAGTCCTGCACGGATCCTCTTTCGTCGTTGCGCTTGGCTGCGACGGTGGGCGAACCGTGCCTGGGGCAGGGGGAGTTGGGGAAATCGAAGAACTAGGGAAGCCCCGGGACGGGCCTCTGACGGACCACGGCAGGCGAGTACCGTGACGTTCGTTAGGAAGTTAACTAACGAAGTACAGTGCGTGTCAATAGGCATCGCACACTCGACCACCCAAGGGCCCGCCCGGCCGGCGCGGTGGGGAAATCCGCGACGCCAGGGCATCCCATCGCCGCTTCCCGCGAAGACGATCGACCCGGGAGCGCGGCCTTGACCTGTGTGGGAGAACTGTGGAACACGACGTGGCGAAAGCGCCCCGCCTGACCGAGAGCGCGAGCGCGGTGTTCGCCGTGCTCGCCGGGGCGGGCAGCGCGACCCGGCCGCAGCTCGCGAGCCTGGCGGGACTGTCCAAGCCGACGGTGTCCTCCGCCGTGGCGGAACTGGAGGGTGCCCGGCTCGCGGCCTGCTCGGGCACCTCCTCCAGCGGCACGGGCCGCTCCGCCGCCGTATACGGACTCGGACCGGCGGCCGGCGCCGTCCTCGCCGTCGACCTCGGACCCGCCCTCACCCGGGTGCGCGGCTGCGCCCTGGACGGCAGCCTGCTCACCCAGGCCACCGGCTCCCGGGCGGAGGCCGCCGACGTCGTGCGCGAGGCCCTCTTCGCGCTGCCCGCCGACGCCCCGCTGCGCACGGTCGTCGTCGCCGTCGGCGATGTCACCGCGCGGGAGAAGGAAGGCGCCGGTATGCGCCCCGCGACCGCCAAGGCCGGCCCCGTCTTCGACGCCATGGCCGTCGCACTGCCGTCGGGTGTTCCCCTCCACCTCGAGAACAACGTGAACTGCGCCGCCCTCGCCGAGCTGCACGAGGGCGCCGCGCGCGGTCACCACACCTTCGGCTACCTGCGCATCGGCGTGGGCATCGGCCTCGGCATCGTGATCGGCGGCCAGGTGTTGCGGGGAGCCAACGGCGCCGCCGGAGAGCTGGCCCGGCTGCCCTACCCCTGGGACGACGGCAGCGAGCCGCGCCAGGAGGCCCTGGAGGAGTACATCGGCGCCCGCTCGCTGCTGCGGCGGGCCGCCGAAGCCTGGCAGGGCACCGACGGACCGTGCCCCCGCACCGCCGAGCAGCTTTTCGCCCTCGCCGCCGAGGGCCGGGCCCCGGCCCGCACGGTCGTCGGCCGGCATGCCACGGACGTGGGCCGCCTCACCGCCGCGGTGACCGCCGTGCTGGACCCGGGACTGATCGTGCTGGGCGGCAGCACCGGCGCGGACCCGCAGCTCCTGCCCGGGGTACGGGCCGAGCTGGACCGGCTGAGCTGGCCCACCGAAGTGGTCAGCAGCACGGTCGGGGAACTCGGCACGGTCGTCGGCGCCTCCAGGCTCGCCGTCGCCCGGGGAGTCCAAACCGTGACCGAGCCCGCGCGGGCGAAGGATTGACGGCTTCCGACTCGGTCTGCCAATGTCCGGACAAGCGCTTTCTAAGTCGGCCGGGACGCCGACTCGGGGTGAGCCTCCCGCCCGTACGCGAAGTACGGCAGCCGCACGAGGGCGTGCTTGTGCGACGTCGGCCGTCATGGCCGGGGACCCCACCCGTCAAGGCGACGCGGCCGGGCGAGGCCGTGCCCCCGGAAAGCGAAATCCCCTGCACAATGCACCCGTGCCGCCTCGGCTGGCGCCGTGCTTCTTCTGCTACGACGAAAAGGGATCGAACATGACCAGTGTGGGTGTGCGGCGCTCCCGCCGACTCGGCCGCGGCGGTATACGCCGCCTGGTTCCCCTCGCTGCCGTGGCCACGGCAGGTGCCCTGTTGCTCTCCGCCTGCGGCGGGTCGGGATCCGACTCGGGCGGTAACTCCAAGTCGCTGACGTTCTGGATCTCCACGGTTCCGGGACAGGACGCGGGCTGGAAGAAGATGGTGGCGCAGTACAAGAAGGAAACCGGCGTCGACGTCAAGCTGGTCAACATCCCCTACGACGGCTACGACGCGAAGCTGCGCAACGCCGCGCAGGCGAACTCCCTGCCCGACGTGGCGGCCGTGCCGAAGCTGGACCCGATCTGGTCGAACAAGCTGATCGACCTCAGCTCCATCGCCAACGACAAGACCAACAAGATCAACGCCAACTTCGTCGCCAAGGACTCGTCCGGGAAGGTGCTGTCCATCCCCTCGGACGTCACCGCGTCCGGCATGTTCATCAACAAGTCACTCTTCGAGAAGGCCGGCGTCTCCTTCCCGACCTCGCCCCAGAAGACCTGGACCTGGACCGACTTCATCAAGGCGGCGAACGAGGTCCGGGAGAAGACCAAGGCCAAGTACTCCCTGACGTTCGACCAGTCGCCGTCCCGGCTCCGCGCCATGGTGTACGAGATGGGCGGGAAGTACGTCCACGCGGACTCCTCCGGCAAGTTCTCGGCGGACGCGGCGACCAAGAAGGCCGTGGACTACTTCGTCGGACTGAACGACGACAAGACCATGCCGAAGTCGGTGTGGACCAGCGGCGCCGACCCGTCGGCCATGTTCCAGAGCGGTGACGTCGTCGCTTACTGGTCCGGCGTGTGGCAGGTTCCCGCCTTCGCGGAGAGCATCAAGAAGTTCGAGTGGGCGAGCGTCCCGACTCCCGCCCAGCCGGTGCAGGCCAGCGACGTCAACAGCGGCGGCATGACGGTGGGCTTCAACAACAACGCCGACGCGGCCACCGCCGCGACGAAGTTCCTGTCCTGGCTGTACGAGCCGGCCCACTACCAGGCGCTGTGCGAGGCGTCCGGGTTCCTGCCGGTCGAGAGCGGTCTGAACCCGCAGTACCCCTTCAAGTCCGAGGCGGCGCAGGCGGCGTTCAAGCTGTACAACGAGTCGATCCCGCTCTACGACCCGATCTCCGGCTACTTCAACAGCGCGCAGACGAACTGGGTGCTGAAGGGCAAGAGCCTCACCGAGGACCCGACCAAGACGGAGCTCGGCAAGGCGATCAACGGCCAGCAGTCGGCCGACAAGGCCCTGCAGAACATCGTGGACGGCTACAACCAGCAGGTCGGCGGCTGAGCGTAGGCCGGCAGGCCCGGGCGGCGGGGTCGAGACACCGCCGCCCGGGCCTGCCGGCCCTGTGATGCCGGGCTCATGGCGTGAGCCCACAGCAATCCCATCCCCCAGCACGGAGTCAGGAAGATGACAAAACGCGCCTCGGACGTGTCCGCCGTGTCCGTGAGCCCGCCCAGGAGACGCAGTAAGTACACCCTTGCGCCGCTCGTTCTCATCGCGGCCAATGTCGTGCTCTTCGCACTGTTCTTCGTCTGGCCGGCGGTGATCGGGCTCGTCTACTCGTTCACGAACTACACGGGTGTGGGGGCGTTCCAGTACATCGGACTGGACAACTACAGCAAGCTGTTCGGGGACTCCACGTTCTACGACGCGGGGACCCGGACGCTGCTGTACACCGTGCTCTTCGTTCCGCTGAACTTCGTGTTCTCGCTGCTCATCGCCAACGTGCTGGTGAGCAAGCACGCCAAGGGCGTGTCGGTCGCCCGCGTCTTCTTCTTCATCCCGTGGCTTCTGTCGCCCATCGTCGTGGGTGTCCTGTGGCGGTGGCTGTTCGGTGAGAACTTCGGACTGGTCAATTACCTCATCGAGAAGCTCGGCGGAAGCGCCGTGCCGTGGCAGTCGAACGCGGACCTGTCGCTGATGGTGGTCGTGGTGGCGGCATCCTGGGCCTGGACGGGCTTCTCCATGCTGCTGTTCATCGCGGCGATCAAGAACGTACCGACGTCGTACTACGAGGCGGCCGCGCTCGACGGCGCCGGTCCGTGGCGCCAGTTCATCAGCATCACACTGCCGAGCATCGCGCCCACTTCCTTCATCGTCATCCTGCTCAACACGATCCACGGGATGAAGGAATACCCGCTGTTCGCCTCCCTCAACAACGGCGGACCCGGAACATCGAACAACCTGCTTGTCCAGTACATCTACCAAACCGGCTTCAAGGCAGGCCAGATCGGCTACGCGAGCGCCGCGTCGTTCGTGCTCATGCTCTTCCTGATGGGCGTCGCGCTCATCCAGCTGATGGTCAACCGGCGGGTGGAGAACCGATGACAACCACAGACATGCCACGCCCGGTCGACGCCGAGCCCCGACGGGCTGTTCCCAAGAAGCGGCCCCGCGGCGCGGCCAGCGGTGGGCTTCGGCGCGCGGTGCCCGCGACGACTCTGCTGTGGGTCCTGGCGGCCCTCTACGCGGTGCCGGTGCTGTGGTTCGTCCTCAGCTCCTTCAAACCGGCGGGAGACCTGTTCTCCCTTCCGCTGACGCTGTTTCCGCAGAACCCCACGCTGTCGGGTTATACGGAAGCGTGGCGCAGCGCCAACTTCGCCCAGTACTTCATCAACACGACCATCGTGTGTGTGATCGCGACGATCCTCACGGTGGGAGTCAGCTGCTGCACGGGGTACGCGCTGGCCAAGTACGACAACAAGTGGCTCAAGGTCTTCTTCGTCGGCATCCTGGCCACCACGATGCTGCCGTCCGAGGTCATGCTCGCCCCGCAGTTCCTGGTGGTCCGCGACCTCGGCCTCTACAACTCGCTCGCCGGCATCATCCTCCCGGCCGTGCTCACCGCGACCGGCTGCTTCATGTTCCGCCAGTTCTTCCTGACGGTCCCCGACGAGCTCATCGAGGCCGCCCGTATCGACGGCGCGCCTGAGCTGTCGATCTTCCTGAGGATCATGGTGCCGATCTCCCGGCCCATCATGCTGACGCTCGCCATCCTGTCGTTCCAGTGGCGGTGGAACGACTACATCTGGCCGCTGCTGATGCTCAACGACCCCGAGAAGTTCACCGTGCAGATCGGCATCCAGAGCCTCGTCGGGGCGCAGAACATCAACTGGTCGGTGCTGCTCGGGGGATCGGTCATCTCCATGGTTCCGCTGATCGTCGTCTTCCTGGTGTTCCAGCGTTACGTCATGAACGCAGACATCAATGCCGGACTGAAGGACTGACCTTGCGCACCCCGCTCGACCACGAGTTCGTCCGCGCGACGGCCCGCGCCGCCGACCGGCTGGCCGCCCCGCTGGCGGCCGGCCCCGACGAGGAACCCGCCGGTGTGCCGCACCGCGGCCTGGCCCGCCGGGTCAAGACCCTGGTCGCGGCGTACCGCTCCCCGGACTCGGTACTGCACAGCAGCAGGCAGGCCATCGCCGCCACGATGACCCAGCTCCGCGCCCTCCGGGCCGTACAGACACCCACCGGCCTCTTCGCCGGCGGCGACAACGTGCAGTCGCCGCCGGATTCCGCGTTCACCGTCAACGACGTGTGCGACGCGCACGTCCTCGCCGTCGGCGCGGGGCCGGAACTGGGGGACGTCGCGGCCGCGCTCGCCGAGATCGCCGGCGCCGCCTGTGGCAGTCTCCTGACAGGTGGGGTGCACACCCCGAACCACCGCTGGGAGCTGTGCGCGGCGCTGGCCCGGCTGCACCGGTCGTTCCCGGACGACCGGCTGCTCGACCGCGTCGAGGAGTGGCTCGCCGAGGGCGTCGACATCGACGCGGAGGGCCTGTACTCGGAACGGAGCGCCAACTACGCGGCCCATGTGTCCAACCCGTCGCTGCTGCTGCTGGCCGAAGTGCTCGGCCGCGCCGACCTGCTGTACGCCGTCGAACGCAATCTCGCCACGACCCTGGACCTGATCAGGCCGGACGGCACGGTGGAGACCGTCCACTCGCGACGGCAGGACCAGAACCACCCGTTCCCGCTGGCGCCCTACCTGCCGCACTACCGGCTGCTCGCGATCCGCACCGGCCGGGGCGACTTCGCCCGGGTGGCGCGGCTGGCGGCCGCCGGCGGTATGGACGACCCCGACCTGCTCGCCGAGACCCTCCTCACCCCGGACCTGTGCCGCGCCCTGCCGGCCCCGACTGCGGAGATCCTTCCGCGCGACCGGTACCTCACCACCGCACGCCTCGCCGCCCGCGCCTCGGCCACCGCGCACACGGTGGTGTACGGCGGCTCCGACGTGCCCGAGCACCGGCGCATCCGCTCGGGCCTCGCCTGCAACCCCACCTTCCTGCGCCTGTTCGCCGGCGACGCCGTCCTCGACGCGGTCCGTCTCTCGCGGGGGTTCTTCGACCTGGGCCCGTTCCGCGCCGCCGGCATGCAACAGCTCGCCGACAACCGGTACCGGCTCACCGAAACCCTCATGGCCGCCTACTACCAGCCGCTCCCGCCGGACCGGCGGGAGGACGGCGGTGCCTACCGAATGGCGGACGAGGGACGCTTCTCGGCCGCGATGGCCTTCCCGGACCGGCCTCGGGACGAGGTCTCCCAGACGACCCGCGTCGAAGTGGACCTGAGGGAAGACGGTGCCGACCTGCGGATCGACATCAGCGGACCACGGGTCCCCTGGGCCCTCGAACTGACCTTCCGGCCGGGCGGCGTGCCAGAGGGCGCCGTACCGATCGGCGACGGACGCTGGTGCCTGACGAACGGGCCGATGACCTACCGGGTCGGTGACGACGAGATCCGGGTCGAGGCCGACGTCGAGGCAGGCGAACCGCTCGCCGGGCCGGACCGGAGCGAGGTACTGCGCTACGACCCGGGTCAGGACTACACCGTGGTGGGCGGCACCGACGCGACGACCGGGAACCGCGTCTACATCGGTGGACTCGGCCCGCACACACTGACCGTCGCACTGCACGCCCGCCGGCCCGCATCTGTCGTGTGACGCCGACGACCCACGCCTTGGCCACCTCAGGCATGAAGGGCTGATCCCCGTGCGCCTCGCGCCCCCTCCCGTGCACCTTGCGCACCAGCGCGGCCCGCTGCACGACCTGCCGGACACTCCGGAGGCGTACGACGCCGTCCTCGCCGACGTCGTCGAGCAGGCCCTGGCCCGGCTCACGCCGGAGGGCAACCTCGAACACCCCGACTGCGTCGACGACATCGGCGACACGTCACTCGGCATCACCTCCCTGCTGGCGCTCGCCTGGCAGCGCACGAAGGATCCGCGTCTGCCGGAGGCGGTACGCCGCAGCCTCGCCTTCCACCTGCGGGAGCGGGTGTACGTCGACGACAACCCCGGCTACCCGAAAACCTGCGGGCCCGCAACTCCCGCCTGCCGTACGCCCGTTACACCCTCGCGACGGGCGCGCACCCCATCGGCGACTGGCCGAGCACGGTGTGGGCGCTGCTCCAGGCGGTCAACGTGCTGGACACGGCGGACGGCCTGGTCGACGCCGAACAGCGCACGCGGCTGCTGGAGTTGGCGCACGGCTACTGGCGCCGGCTGACCGAGGCGACCTTCTAAAACCCGCAGGAGGCGGGCAACCAGGCGATCGGCTGCGTGGTCGGCGGCCTGATGCTGGCCGGTCATCTGCCGCGCGAAGAGGGGGAGTCGGTCCGCGCGCGGGCGCTGGAGCTGTACGCCGACGAGATCCGCGCCCACCGGGTGCGCGACCGCGGCGCCCTCCTGCCCCCCGAGCACGGCGGCGCCTACGACAACAACTACGGCCCGATCTCCCTCTCCTTCCTCGCCCAGGCCCACCGGGTCAGCGGCGAGGAGATCTTCGCCGAGGACGGCGACGCGCTCGCCCGCTACATCGACGCCCGCCTCACGAGCGGCGGCTTCGGCAACGGCGGCCCCCGCTACAGCGAGCAGCACTCCGCCTTCGAGTCGGTCCTCGGCCTGCGTTACTTCGGCGCCCGCATCGGCTCCGACCTGGGCCGCTACCGGGGCGACAGCCGCTGGGCCCGGCACGCGGCCAAGGCGGACGGCGGAGTCGATGGCCACTTCGCGTGGATGCTGGTCTGGCAGATCCAGGACACCACACGCTGGCACCGCGAGCCGTCCCCGGCGACCGCACGGCACCAACTGCGCGCGGGCACGGTCTCGGTGGCCTTCGACGACCGCATGACCCCGGCCGTGGTCGAGGCGGGCGGCACGTACTGCCTGCCCGCCGCCGTCAACCGCCAGCACGGCTTCGGCCCCGTCACCGACGGCTTCCTGCTGTGCCGCCCCATGGGCGAGGTCCGCGTCCGCGACGTCCGCGCCGACGGCCTGACGGCCAAGCTGGTCACCAAGCCGGTCGTCGGCCGCGACCACGTCCTGCGCCATGTGCGCTCCCTGTACGTCACCGACGGCACGCTGCTGTGGACGACGGTCGCCGTCGAACGCCTCGACGGAACGCCGTACCTGCTGGCCGGCCTGCCCTACGCCGAGGACGACGGCGACCGGGTCCGCCGTACGGCCCACGCTCCCGTGTCCTCGGCGGGCACCCTGCGCCTGACCCACCCCGAGGCCGAGGGCGCCGACCACTTCGATGCCCGCGCCGAACTCACCCAGGAGCAGGCGGCGTTCGCCCTCGCCGAGGACCCGCGCGGTTACGGCAACCCGGACCAGGGCCGGCGGCACCTGGTCAGCTCGACGGCCCTGGAGGCCGGGCCGATCCAGGACGCGCCGGACAACCTGCATGTCTTCGCGGTGCGGTACGGCTCCGAGGAGCCGTTCAGGGTGTCCGTCGAGCGAGGCGGGGAAGGGCTGATCGTGCGGACGGACGCCTTCACCGCCGTGATCGGGGACGTGGCCGGGGACGCCCACGCGGAGCCGGAACTGACGCTGCGGCGCTGACCACGGGGCCGGACGTCAGGCGGTCAGACCAAGCAGGCCCCATCCGCGCCGGGCGGTCTCGGCGACCACCTCGGCCCACTGGCGCACCAGGGCGTCGAACGCGTCGAAGTCCGGGATCCACCCTGCTGGGTGCGAGGCGTGTGCGTCGTAGGTCTCGCGGAGCGCGGCCACCAGCGGTTCGGCCCGGGTCCAGTGGGCGGCGAGCGCCCGTACCGAGGCCGGCGGGCGGACGAGCAGTCGGCGTGGCCCAAAGGGCTCGGGATCCGAGGGAAAGAGGCGGCCGTCCGACTCGTCGTCCTCGTCGTCCAGGTCCGGTCCCCACCAGATCAGGCCGCGGAGGAAGCCGTCCAAGGGCTCGCGCAGCGCGGGGTCCGCGAACTCCCGGGCCTTGTCCCAGCCGTCCGCCGCCCAGAAATGCGGCTTGTACGAGCCAAGGGTGAGGCGGAACTCGTACCGTCCGCTCCACGGCACCTTCGGCGAGGCGGGAAACACCCAGCCCGCCTCGGGCTCGGGCCGCGGGCCGGGCTCGTCGTCGGGGTCCATGGCCTCGTACAGCAGGCCCTCCCGCTCACCCGCCGGCGTCCGCTCCAACCGCCCCCAGTCCACCGCCAGCACGGTGATGTCCAGCCCCATCCGGCCACCCTACGACGCCCCGCACCACCAGATCCGCCCGCTCCCGTGTCGCGGCGACCAGCTCGGCGTTGCGCTGATCGCTGCCGAGCACCCACGCCACCGCCTCGTCGTGCCCCTTGCCGAACTCCTCGTGCCGGGCGACCAGTCGGCGCACGCGCTCGTCCTCGTCGAGGTCGCAGAACCACACCTCGTCCAGCTCGGCCCGGACGCGCGCCCACACGCCCGTGTCCAGGAGCAGATAGTTCCCCTCCGTCACGACCAGCCGGGCGGTCGGCGGCACCGGGATCGCCCCCGCGATCGGCTGCTCCAGCACCCGTTCGAAGCCGGGCGCGTACACGACCTCGCCGTCCGACTCCGGGAAGCGCAGCCGCCGCAGCAGCGCCGCGTACCCCGCCGTGTCGAAGGTGCCGGGGGCACCCTTGCGGTCACGTCGACCGAGCCGGTCGAGTTCGGCGTCGGCGAGGTGGAAGCCGTCCATCGGAACGTGCGCCACCCACGGGTCACCGTCCGCGTTGAGCGCCCGTACGAGGTGCTCGGCGAGCGTGGTCTTGCCCGAGCCCGGACTGCCCGCGATGCCGAGGAGCGCACGGCGGCCGTGGCGGGTGAGGGCCCGGGCACGGATGAGGAGGTCGTCGAAGGTCAGCGGCACGCTCCGAGTGTGTCACCCGGCGTGAAGTCGATGACTTCGGGTGCGCGGGGCAGTCTGGACCCAGGGGGAGTAGGGAGCCGACGCCATGTCCGACGACCAGGCGCAGATCCGCACGCTGATCACCAAGTGGGCCGAAGCCGTCCACCGGGGCGACCTCGACGGCGTCCTCGCGGACCATGCCGAGGACCTCGTGATGTTCGACGTACCGCCGCCCCACGAGGGCATCCACGGTCTGGCCGCCTACCGGGCGACCTGGCCGCCGTTCTTCGCGTGGCAGGCCCAGGGAGCCTGCTTCGACATCGAGACCCTCGACATCACGGCCGGCACCGACGTCGCCTACGCCCACGCGCTGCTGCGCTGCGCCTCACCGGAGGAACTCGCCGCACAGCCCACCCTGCGCCTGAGACTGACCTTCGGCCTGCGCAAGGAGCGGGGCCGCTGGCTGGTCGCCCACGAGCACCACTCGTTCCCGCACGACTGACCCCGGCGTACGGCCCACGGCGGGGACGGCACGTGATTGACGGGAGTCCGCGGACGTCTGTAGCCTCACAGATGAGTTTGCTTTGAAAACAAACTTTTCTCGGAGGTCTCCATGCCCGTTCCTCAGGACATCGACAGCCGCGCCGCCGGCCGGCAGCTGCTCATCGGACACCGGGAACTGCGCGCGCAGCTCTCGGCACTGCGGGCCGCGCTCGACGAGGAGGACGGGCTCACGGCCGCCGTGAGCGGCACCGGCGACGGAGCCTCCCTCGTCCAGCAGTTACGGGCCCGCTGCCTGGAGTACTGCGTGGGACTGCACCACCACCACACCATGGAGGACGGCGCCTTCCCCGTCTTCGAGCAGCGCCATCCCGAGATCGCCCCCGTCATCGAGCGGCTGCGCGAGGAACACCGGCAGGTGGCCGCGGGCCTCGACCGGCTCAGCAAGCTCGTGGAGAACGACGACGGCCAGGACCTGACGTGGCTGCGCGCGGAGTTGGAGCGGACGGTGGCCGGCCTCGAGGAGCACTTCGTCTACGAGGAGACGTACCTGCTGCCCGCCCTGGGGGTGACCGCGCCCGGCCCCACCTCGTAGGACGGCGCCGCACCAGGGTCCGGTACCGTGGCTGACCTGGAGGTCGAAGCGATGTCAGAGGAGCCGGACGCGGGGAACCGCCTCACCACCGAAGAGGCGGTACGGGCGATGCTGGTCAGCCTGCCCCGGCTGGTGTCCCGCGCCAAACGCGCCCCCGTGCCCGAACAGCTCCGCTCCCTGCGGCTGGCGCCCAGGCACCTGTCGTTGCTGTCCTGTCTGCTCTTCGACGGACCCACGTCCGTCAAGGACCTCGCAGCCCGGCTCGAGGTCGCGCCGACCACGGTCAGCCTGATGGTCAGCGACCTCCAGCGCCAGGGCGTCGTGGAGCGTCACTCCGATCCCGGCGACCGCAGGCGCAGCATCGTCTCGCTCTCCGAGGACCCCAGCACCCGCGCGGCCGTCGACGCCTGGCTGGCCAGCGGGGCCAGGGCCTGGCGCAAGGTCTTCGACGATCTCAGCCCGCAGGATCGCGCGACCATCGTTCGCGCCATCCAGAGCTACGAGGAAGCGGTCGAGGAAGCACCCTGAACGGGATCGGCCACCGGGTATCTCGCCTTCCGCAGACGGAACAGCGCCGCCGTGTACGGCCCCACCCCTCGTAGCGCCGCGCGCGCCAGGTCTTCCGGGGTGTCCACATCGAGCCGGATACCGCAGTCGCTCGGCATCTCGACGGGGAACGCCCCGCTCAGGGCGTGCCGGTGCGCGGAGCCGGAACCGAAGGCGGGCGCGAGGCCGGCGGTGGTGAGCGCCGTCAGGACGGTGGTTCCCTCGCCGGTGTGGTCGGCGACGAAGGCCCGCCGATGGTGGCGTGCCTCCCGCAGGACCTGTTCCAGCTCCTGCGGACGCAGGCCCGGCAGGTCGGCGGTGAGCACCGCCACCGGGCCTTCCGGGCCCACCGCACGGCACTTGGCGGCCCCGAGGCGCACGGCGGCGTTCAGACCGACACCGGGTGCGTCCGGGCAGACCACCGCGCCCAGGGTGCGGGTCTGCGCGGCGGCCAGCGGATCGGCGGTCACCACCACGACCGTACGGACCCCTTCGGTGTTGCGTACCGCCCACAGTGTGTCCAGGAAGAAGGCGTGGGCCAGCTCGTGGCGCCACGGGCCCAGCCCCGCCGCGAGCCGGGACTTGGCCCTGCTGAACGGCTTGACCGGGATCACCACCGACCACACGTGCTCAGCCCTGCGCCCGGGCGCGCAGCACGAGGTCGTCCCGCTCGATGACCCGGGAGCGGTTGCGCAGCACCCCGCCCACCCGGACCAGGGTGTCCCGGACGAAGCAGGTCGGCTCCACCAGCACGGAACCCTGCGCGGAAGTGACCGTCACCGTCGCGTAGTAGCTGGTCGACACCGTGCCGTCGTCGGCTTCCTCGACCGTCATCATGTCGAACCAGTGCCGCGGCTGCGCGCCGTCGAACCGGCCCGCCGCCGCCCGCGCGCCTGCCTCGATCGCCTCCGGGCCGATCAACTCGGTGCCGCCCGCGAGAGCGAACACCGCGTCCGCGACGAACGTGGCGGCGAAACCGCCGAAGTCGTCCGTGTCCATCCGGTGCATCTGCCGGGCGTAGAACTGTGTCACCTCCACGTACAGCTCGGCGGAGGGAAGCTTGGGACCGTTCGCCAACTCGTCAGTGGTCATGGCCCGATGCTGCGGCCGCCGACTGGAGGCAGGATCGAGCGGTGGCGGAGCCGACGGCGTCAGGCTGCCGTCGAGCCGGTCTCCAGCCCCCGTCGAGTGCGACCGCACAGTGTGTGCCGCATGGCCACCTTCACCATCACCGAGTTCCAGGGCATCGTGAACGCCTGCTTCGACGGAGCCACAGCTGAGGAGATCAAGGATTCCACGCTGCACACCGAGTTCACCGACCTGGGCTTCGACTCGCTCACCGTCTACGAGATCGTGACCCGCATTCAGGACGACTACGCGGTCACCGTGCCCGACGAACAGCTCGACGAACTCACCACCCCCGCCGCCCTCATCCAGTACGTCCAAGGTCAGCTCACCCTCGTGTGATCGCGCTGGTCCCCCAGCCGGTGCAGCGCCTCGGCGAAGACCGTCGCGTCGGCCGGGCCACCGGCGTCCCGGCCGGCGGCCAGCAGGGGGACGACCTCGCTGGCGCCATCCCGCACCGCGGGGTGGTGCCGGGCCGGGGCGCTCAGGCTCCGGTCCGCGGAGCCGTCGAGCAGCAGCAGCCCCGGCCGCCTTCCCCAGGTGTCCAGCAGTGCGCGCAGAGCCGGCCAATACCGCACCGGGGCGGCCAGTTGCCCGCCCCAGAAGTGCGGATCCCGCGCCTGGTCCGAGGTCATCGCGACCCCCGTACGGGTGGACACCACGGTGCTGCCCGGCCGCGGAGCACGCGGCCCGAATTCCGCCAGCGCCGCACCGAAGCGCAGCGCGGCCCCTTCCATGACAGGGCTGTGGAAGGCGTGCCCCGAACGCAGCGCGCGCACCAGGAACCCGCCGTCCCGCAGCCGTCGCTCCAAGGCGGCCAGCGCCTCCGCGGGTCCTGCCAGCACCGTCTGACGCGGTCCGTTGAGCGCGGCGACGGCCACCCCCGGCGCGAAACTGCCCAGATCCTCGGGCAGTTCCCCCTCCGGTGCCGCCACCGCGAGCATCCCGCCGTGCCCGCTGTCCTCCAGCGCCCGGGAGCGGGCGGCGGCCAGCGCGCCGACGTCCGCCGGATCGAAGACGCCCACCAGGCAGGCGGCCGCCAACTCGCCCACACTGTGGCCGAGCAGCAGCCCGGGAGGTCCCGTCGCCGCCCCCACCGCACGTCCCAGTGCGTGGCCCACGGCGAGCAGCAGCGGCTGCGCCACCGCGGACTCGTCGAGCTCCGGGTTGGGCGCCGGGCACAGCCACGCCGACCGCAGCCGGGCCCCCGCCGCGCCGAGCCGGCCGAAGAACTCCTCCATGGGCGCGGTGAATTCCTCCTCCACCTCGTACAGTCCGGCGGCCATGCGTTCCCGCTGCGCGCCCTGTCCGGGCAGCAGCAGCACACTTCGACGGCGCTCCACGGAACCCCCCTCGCCTCGGCCGCCGGCACCTCCGGCGGGCGGGCCGAGCCTGTCCGTCCCGTCTCGACCTGGAGTGGACCGCCGCTGGACCGGCGCCATGGGGCCGCCAGCCGAATTCGAGCGGTGGTCGAGGAGCTGCGCCGACAGTCGGAGGCAGCCGAACGAGGGGCAGGACAGTGAACCGAAGTGTCGCAATCACCGGGATAGGCGTCGTCGCGCCGGGCGGGGTGGGCAAGAAGGCCTTCTGGGACCTCCTGGTCTCGGGCCGTACCGCCACCCGCACCATCTCCTTCTTCGACCCCTCCCGTTTCCGCTCCCAGGTCGCCGCCGAAGTCGACTTCGATCCCCGGCGGAGCGGGCTCAGCCCGCGGGAGATCAGGCGCCTGGACCGGGCCGCACAGTTCGCCGTGGCCAGCGCCCGGGAGTGCATGGCGGACAGCGGCCTCGAGTTCGTCGAACTCGATCCGCACCGCACCGGGGTGAGCGTCGGCAGCGCGGTCGGCGGCACCACCGGACTCGAACGCGAATACCTCGTCCTCAGCGACAGCGGCCGGCTGTGGGAGGTGGACAGCGACTACGTGTCGCCGCACCTCTTCGACGCCTTCGTGCCCAGTTCCCTGGCGGCCGAGGTGGCCTGGACCGTGGGCGCCGAAGGCCCCGCCACGGTTGTCTCCACCGGCTGCACCTCCGGGCTGGACTCCGTGGGCTACGCGCGGGACCTCATCGCCGAGGGCACCGTCGACGTCATGATCGCCGGGGCGGCCGACACCCCGATCTCCCCGATCGCCGTCGCCTGCTTCGACGCGATCAAGGCCACCACCCCCCGCAACGACGACCCCGAGCACGCCTCCCGGCCCTTCGACCGCACCCGCAACGGCTTCGTACTCGCCGAGGGCGCCGCCATGTTCGTCCTGGAGGAGCTGGAGCACGCACGGGCCCGGGGCGCCCATGTCTACGGGGTGATCGGCGGCTACGCCACCCGCTGCAACGCGTACCACATGACGGGCCTGCGGCCGGACGGCCACGAGATGGCCGAGGCCATCCGGCACTCACTGGACCAGGCGCGGCTCGACCCCTCGGTCGTCGACTACGTCAACGCGCACGGCTCGGGCACCAAGCAGAACGACCGGCACGAGACGGCAGCCTTCAAGGAGACCCTCGGGCAGCACGCCTACGAGGTGCCGATCAGCTCCATCAAGTCCATGGTCGGGCACTCGCTGGGCGCCATCGGCTCCATCGAGATCGCCGCCTGCGCGCTGGCCATGGAGAACGGCGTCGTCCCGCCCACCGCCAACCTCCACGAAGCCGACCCCGAATGCGACCTGGACTACGTGCCGAACGAGGCCCGGGAGCACGGCGTGGACGCCGTCCTCAGCGTGGGCAGCGGTTTCGGCGGCTTCCAGTCCGCCATGGTCCTCACCCGAGAGGAGACCGCGCGATGACACTGGCCACGTCCGCGGCCCAGGAGACCGCTGAGCGCACAGAACGGCCGACCGCCGTCATCACCGGCATCGGCGTCGCCGCCCCCAACGGCCTGGGCACCGAGCAGTGGTGGCAGGCCACGCTGAGCGGCGCGAGCGGTATCGGACCGGTCGTCGACTACGACGCCTCGCGCTACCCGGCCCGCCTGGTCGGGCGGATCGCGGGGTTCGACGCGGCCGAGCACATCCCGGGCCGACTGCTGCCGCAGACCGACCGGGTGACCCGGCTGGCCCTCGTCGCGGGGGCCGAGGCGCTGGCCGACGCCGACGCGGACCCCGCCGAACTGGCCGGACGGGACGGATACGGCGAGTACGGCTGCGGTGTGGTCACCTCCAACGCCACCGGCGGATTCGAGTTCACCCACCGGGAGATCCGCAAACTGTGGACCCAGGGCCCGCAACAGGTCAGCGTCTACGAGTCGTTCGCCTGGTTCTACGCGGTCAACACCGGCCAGCTGTCCATCCGCCACAAACTGCGCGGACCCAGTGGTGTCCTCGTCTCCGAACAGGCGGGCGGCCTCGATGCCATCGGCCAGTCCCGCCGTACCCTGCGCCACGGCGTCAAGCTGTCCCTGACCGGCGGCATGGACTCCTCCCTCGACCCCTGGGGCCTGGTCTCCCACCTCGCGAGCGGCCGGCTCTCCCGCTCCGACGACCCCGCCACCGCCTACCTGCCCTTCGACACCCGCGCGGCGGGCCAGGTACCCGGCGAAGGCGGCGCGATGCTCGTCCTCGAAGAGGAGACGGCGGCCCGCGCGCGCGGCGCCCGGGTGTACGGCGAGATCGCCGGGTACGCCGCCACCTTCTCCCCCCGGCCGGGTTCGGGACGCCCTCCCGGTCTCGAACGCGCCGCACGGCTCGCCCTCGCCGACAGCGGGCTGGGCGTCGAGGCCGTGGACGTGGTCTTCGCCGACGCCGCGGGACTGCCCGCGGCCGACGACGAAGAGGCCGCGGCACTGCGCTCCCTGTTCGGCCCCTACGGCGTGCCGGTCACCGCCCCGAAGACCCTCACCGGCCGGCTCTACGGCGGTGGGGCGCCGCTCGACGTGGCCGCGGCCCTGCTCGCCCTGCGCGACGGCGTCATACCGCCCACCGCGGGAATCGACCGGCCGGTGCCCGAGCACCGTCTCGACCTGGTGCGCGGCGCACCCCGCGACGCACCGCTGCGCACCGCCCTGGTGCTGGCGCGGGGGCACGGCGGCTTCAACGCCGCCGTGGTGGTCCGCTCGGCCCGGGCCGCCTGATGTCCGATCCCCGCCCCACCCCGCCCCGGCTACAACCCGTTTTCCTACGCGAGGAGTTCACCTCATGACCATCACCCTCAACGACCTGGTCCGTGTGCTCACCGAGTGCGCCGGCGCCGACGAGGACGTCGCGCTCACCGCCCAGAACCTGGACGTCCCCTTCACCGACCTCGGCTACGACTCGCTGGCGCTGCTGGAGACGGCGGCCCTGATGAAGCAGCGGTTCGGGGCCACGCTCACCGACGAGGACGTCACCGAGATCGAGACGCCCCGGGAGTTCCTCGACCGGGTCAACCACGCCGCGGCCCAGGCCGCCTGAGAGAGCGGGCCGACACCATGGAGCAGATACAGGCCCCCCGGGGCACCGCCGTCGTCACCGGAGCGACCCGGGGCATCGGACGATCCGTCGCGGCTTCTCTGGGCGCGCTCGGGCATCCCGTCTATCTCTGCGCCCGGGACGGGGAGGCCCTCGCCCAGACCGTCAAGGAGCTCCGGGAGAGCGGGGTGACGGCCGACGGAACCGCGTGCGACGTGACCTCGGCCGACAGCGTGCGGCAGTTCGTCCAGTCCGCCGTCGACCGCTTCGGTCCGGTGGAGGTCCTGGTGAACAACGCCGGGCGCAGCGGCGGCGGTGTCACCGCCGAGGTCTCCGACGAACTCTGGTTCGACGTCATCAACACCAACCTCAACAGCGTCTTCCTGGTCACCAAGCAGGTGCTGACCACCGGCCGGATGCGTGAGCTGGGGCGCGCCAGGATCGTCAGCATCGCCTCCACGGGCGGCAAGCAGGGCGTCGTGTTCGGGGCGCCCTACTCGGCCTCCAAGCACGGCGTGGTCGGGTTCACCAAGGCCCTGGGCCTCGAGCTGGCCAAGAGCGGCATCACCGTCAACGCGGTCTGCCCCGGCTATGTGGAGACGCCCATGGCGGGCAATGTGCGCGAGCACTACGCCCACATCTGGAACACCACCGAGGCCGAGGTCCTTGAGCGGTTCAACGCCAAGATCCCCCTCGGCCGCTACACCGACCCCGACGAGGTCGCCGCGATGGTGGCGTATCTGGTCTCGGACGCGGCGGCGGCCGTCACCGCGCAGGCCATCAATGTCTGCGGCGGCCTCGGAAACTACTGATTCGCCCCGGCCATCACCGAGACGCCTCGGCCATCACCGACATGGAGGAGAACCACCGCGTGGACACACAGACGCACGTAAGGACCGCGGAGGGCCCCACCCGGTCCGCCGAGCACGTGACCGAGCTGGCCGCGTCGGCCCGCCGCGCCTACGGGCTCATCGAGGACGTCGGCCGCTGGCCGCTGCTCTTCGCGCCCTGCATCTGGTCCCAGCAGCTGGACCGCACCGGGGACGTCCAACGCATCCGGCTGTGGGCGGTGGTCGGCAACGAGGTGCGCAGCTGGACCTCGCGGCGGGTGCTCGACCCGGCGGGCAACCGCATCGACTTCGCACAGGAGAACCCGGCCGCGCCGCTCACGGAGATGACCGGTCACTGGCGGTTCGAGGACCCCTCGCCCGGCAGCCCCGGCCGGCTGGAACTCGGGCACCGCTGGACCACCGCCGGCGATCCGCACGCGGCCGACCGCATCGCCGCCGCGCTGGACTCCAACAGCACCGCGGAGATCGGCGCCCTCCGCACCTGGGCGGAGCGCCCCGAGGGGCCGGACGAGCTGATCCTCAGCTTCAGCGACCACGAGCTCGTGGCCGCACCGGTCCCGGAGGTCTACGACTTCCTGTACCGCGCCGACCTGTGGCCGAAGCGGCTGCCGCATGTCGCCGGGCTCGACGTGGAGACCACCCCGGCGGACGCCGCCACCGCGGGTGCGGAGGTGCAGACCATGGACATGGAGACCTCCGCCGCGGACGGCAGTACGCACCTGACCCAGTCGGTACGGCTGTGCTTCACGGACGAGCGGATCGTCTACAAGCAGACCACCCCGCCGCGCGGACTGTTGGCGCACTCCGGCGAGTGGCTCTTCAGCAGCCGGCCGGAGGGCACCCGGGTCACCGCCTGGCACACGGTGGCCCTCGACCCCACCGCGGTGGAGAGCGTGTTCGGACCGGGCACCACCCTGGCCGAGGCGCTCCGCAAGGCGCGGGACATCATCGGCGCCAACAGCCGGGGCACCCTTCGGGCGGCCCGCAGCCATCTCGAGCAGGGGGCCGCCGAGTGAGCGGTCACACCGTGACCGGGGCAACCCGGCCTTTTGCCCCGGCACGGCTGGAAGAGCTGGCCGACGGCGTGTTCGCGTACATACAGCCCGACGGCGGCTGGTGCGTCAGCAACGCGGGCATCCTGCTGGAACCGGGGCGGGGCGGCGGGCCCGTGCTGGTGGACACGGCCGCCACCCAGGCTCGGGCGAGTGCCATGCGGACCGCCCTCGGCGGGCTCACGCCCGAGTCTCCCCGGCTCATCGTCAACACCCACTTCCACGGCGACCACACCTTCGGCAACGCCGCACTGGCGGGCCCGGGCACCGTCGTCGTCGCCCACGAGGACACCCGTACCGAGATGGAGGCCGCCGGACTCGGACTGACCGGACTGTGGCCCGACGTCGAGTGGGGCGGCATCCAGCTGATGCTCCCCGATCTGACGTACCGTCAGTCGCTGACCCTGCATCAGGGCGAGCGCCGGATCGAGCTGATCCATCCGGGCCCCGCGCACACCACCAACGACACGCTGGTGTGGCTGCCCGAGGAACGCGTGCTGTTCGCCGGCGACGTCGTGCTCCCCGGCTGTACGCCGTTCGTGCTGATGGGCTCCGTCGCCGGGTCCCTCGCCACCCTGGAGCTCATACGGAAGCTGGAGCCACGGACCGTCGTCGGCGGCCACGGACCCGTCAGCGGCCCCGAGTCGCTGACCCGGACCGAGGAGTACTTCCGCTGGCTGACCGAGCGGGCCACCGAGGGCAGGGCGGCGGGGCTGACGCCGCTCCAACTCGCCCGCGAGACGGGGCCCGGTCCCTTCGGCGGCCTGCGCGACCCGGAGCGGCTCGTGGCCAACCTGCACCGCGCCTACGCGGAACTGGCCGGCGAAGCGCTCGGCAGCGTCCTCGACGTGGTGTCGGTGTTCGGCGAGATGGTCGCGTACAACGGCGGTGTACTTCCCCTCTCGCACGCCTGAGAGCCGCTTCGTCCGAGAGCCCCTCCGACGCAAGAGCCGGCCGAGCCCTTAAGGGCCCGGCCGGCTCTTCCGCGTTGCGTGGTCGCTACCGCGCCGCCACTGCCGAACTGCCGGTCTCCGTGGTCCACAGCCGGCCCTCGGCGTAGGCCAGCGCCGCCGATTCGAACTGGAGCGCCACGTGGGTGGCCGAGGTGTTGACATCCCGCCAGTAGCGCTGCAACGGGGCGCTCTCCCCGTAACCCGTGGTCCCGCCGCTCGCCGCGAGCCGGTTGACCGCGGAGGCCAGCATCCGCACCGACAGGGCGGTGTCGCGCAGATTGCGCCGGGTCTGCTCGGGCGTCACCTCGGCACCCAGGTCGGCGACGAGCGCGCACCGTTCGAGCAGCAGCCGCGCGGCGTCCGTCTCCCCGGCCGAGTGGGCCAGCACGCCCGCGAGCGCCTCACGGCTGGGGCCGGGCGCCTGGGGCCGCGCGAGCGCGGTGCGTGCCTTGACCACCGCGTAGGCCGACCACTGGGCGAGTGCGCCCTCGGCGGCGCCGAGCAGCGGCCCGGCGAAGGAGAGGCCGTTGGCCGCTTCCAGCGGCACGGTGTGGCAGGGTGCCGCGGACGCCGTGGGGCGGCCCGTCAGCAGGTCGGCGCGGGCGAAGCCGCGCCGCTCGGGAACGAACACGTCGGACGCGACCACCGTGTGGCTGCCGGTGGCCCGCATGCCGACGCTCTCCCAGCTCTCCACGACCTCCACCGCGTCCCGGGGTACCGCGAAGACCCGGGGCCCGGCTCCGTCGGGCAGCGTGCCGCACAGCAGCAACCAGTCCGCGTACGCCACAGCGCTGATGTAGGGCCAGCGCCCGGACAGCGTCCAGCCGCCGGCCGCGGGGGTGGCCTTCCCGAAGGGGGAGAGGGACCCGGCGACCAGGGCGTCGGGGCCCTGCGCCCACACCTCCCGGTAGCCGTCGGCGGGCAGATAGGCCGCCATCCGGGCCAGGTTGGCGGCCAGCGAGGCGCACCAGGCGGTGGCGGGACAGGCCGCGCCGACCCGTGCCACCGCCTCGGTGAGCTCCGCGAAGGTGCCCTCGGCGCCGCCGCATTCCCGGGGTACGAAGTGCCGGGCGAAGCCGACCTCGACCAGCAGTTTGACCACGTCCGGTTCGAGCCCGCGGGCTTCCTCGGCCCGTCGCGCGGATTCGGCGGCTTGTTGGGCCAGTTCCTCGGTGTCCAGCATCCTTGCGCCTCCCATGGACCGCCTCGTGCGGGGAAGCAGCCGTGGGCATGGACGTCGCGCTCCAGGCGGCCATGCCGTCAGCGGCGTGCGTTCGCGCACCCGTCGTCCGCCACGCTCCCGTCGTCCGCTGGAAGGCGCCTGGAGGCCCGCTCGACAGGGGCCACCGCCGCTCCCGGCTGCAGCGTGCCGTGCAGCAACTGGTCGAAGCCGGTCTTGATCCGCTCCGGGGAGAAGCCCCTGGCCCGGCACTGGTGGTCGATCAGGCTGGGCGCGAAGGGGGCCAGCAGTGCGTCGGCCAGAAAGGCCGCGTCGGCGTCCGGGCGCAGTTCGGCGATCAGGCGGGTGGCATGCGCGTGCTGAAAGGCGTAGGAGTCGCTGACGAAGCGCGCGGGCGGCGAGCTGGACTCGGCGAGCAGCAGCAGTTCGCGCTGCCCGACCGAGAGGTCGACGAGCGCGTGCAGGAAGGCCCGCAGCCGGTCCCCGGCGTCGGCTCCCGGCCCCAAGGGGGGCGGGCCCTCCAGCACCCGGGTCCGGAACAGCTGATGCTGTTCGTCCAGCAGCGCGAAGACCAGTCCGGCGCGGTCGCCGAAGCGGCGATAGACCGTGCCCACGCCCACGTCGGCCGCCCGGGCCACCTCGTCGAGGGAGAGTCGCTCCGCCGCCCCGGCGGCCACCAGACGGGCGGCCGCGGCCAGGATCTTCTGTCGGTTGCGCGCCGCGTCGGCGCGTTCGGCGGGGGCTGCGGACATGGCCGTGAGCATAGTTCGCCGCTGCTCCAGCGGCGTGCGAGGACGTTGCTTGCGAGACGGAAGTCTCTCCGCTTAGTCTCGACGCGCACCGATATGGAGAAGTTTCCGTTTGTCTCGCCGAGAGGAAGTCCCCGTGGCTCTGGACCAGTTCGACCCCGCGCCCACCACGCCCGCCGAGGATGACCCGGGCAGCTACAACCTCCCGGTCATGCAGCAGTTCCGGGAGAACGGCGGCAAGGTCGGCGGCCCCTTCGAGGGCGGCTCGCTCATCCTGCTCACCACCAAGGGAGCGAAGTCCGGTGTGGCGCGCACGGTGCCCACGCTCTACTTCGCCCAGCCCGACGGCAGCCTGCTGATCTTCGGCAGCAACGGCGGCGCGGACACCCACCCCGCCTGGTACCACAACATCAAGGTGAACCCCCGGGTGACCGTCGAGACCGGCCAGGAGACCTACTCGGCCCTCGCGACGGAGGTGCCGCCCGGGAGCGAGGAGCGCGACCGCCTCTTCGCCGAGGCCTCCGCCGAGGTACAGGCCTTCGCCGACTACCAGGCCCAGACCGAACGGAAGATCCCCCTGGTCCTGCTGAGCCGGAAGGACTGATCGCCGTGCGCTACACGCTCCTCGGCAGGACCGGCGTCCGGATCTCCCGGCTGGCGCTGGGCACCATGACCTTCGGCGACGACTGGAAACTCCCCGAGGCGACGCGCGCACAGCTCTTCGACCAGTACGCCGAGGCCGGCGGCAACTACCTCGACACCGCCAACGAGTACGGCGACGGCTCGGCGGAGACGACGCTCGGCAAGCTGCTCGCCGGGCGCCGCGACGAGTTCGTCCTCAGCACCAAGTACACGATGCAGATGCTGCCCGGCGACCTCAACTCCGCGGGCAACCACCGCAAGAACCTGGTGCGTTCCCTGGAGGCGAGCCTGCGTCGGCTCGGCACGGACCACGTGGACATGCTGTGGGTGCACGCCCGAGACACCCTCACCCCGGTGCCCGAGGTGATGCGCGCGCTGGACGACCAGGTACGTGCGGGCAAGGTGCTCTACGTCGGTGTGTCCGACTGGCCCGCGTGGGAGGTGGCCCAGGCCAACACCCTGGCCGAGCTGCGCGACTGGTCGCCCTTCGCGGGACTCCAGATCAGGTACAACCTGCTGGAGCGCACCGTCGAGCGTGAACTCCTCCCGATGGCCCACGCCTTCGACCTGCCGGTGTTCGCCTGGGGCCCGCTGGCCGACGGACGGCTCACCGGCAAGTACCTGCGGTCCGAGGAGGGGCGGCTGGACCACGTGGCCTGGGGGCAGGGCGGTACCGGTCCCGGCGACGACGTCGTCGAGGAGACCGTCCGCGTCGCCGAGGCCGCCGGCCGCAGCCCCGCCCAGGTGGCGCTGGCCTGGCTGCTGTCCCGGCCCGGGAACGTGGTGCCGATCCTCGGCGCCACGAAGCCCGAGCAGCTCGCCGACAACCTGGGGGCCACCGAAGCGCTGCTGGAGGACGAGTGGCTGGCGGGCCTGGACCGGGTCAGCCGGGTGGAGCCGGGCTTCCCGCACGACTTCCTGCGCTTCCCGGCGATGCGGGACGCCATCTACAGCGACGGCTGGCAGCAGGTCGAGGACCGGCGGACGACCGTACGACGGGTGCCGGCCGACGACCAGTACGGGGCCGCCCGATAAGCAGGGACCCGAAGGGAACACGCGGAGTCACGCGGGATCACACGCCAGTGCGGCGGAGGGGGCAACGGGCCCTCTCCGCCGCACTGCGGCGTCACCGCGTCGGCCTCCGAGGGAGCTAGGACTCCTTCACGTTCACGGTCTCCGACAGATTCACCTTGGCGACGATCTGCTCCACCTTCACCCGGACCACCACGCCGCCCGGAATGGTGAACCGCTCGGAGAACTCCTCCTCGCGCCGCTTGCCGTGGTACCGGCCACCGATCCGGGCGGTCCAGGCGCGCAGTTCGTCGATGTCCTCGCTGAGCGTCGCCCGCCCGCGCACCAGCACGAACGAGAACGGCGGACGCTCGTCGTCCCACAACATCGCGATCCTGCCGTCCCGTTGCAGGGAGCGGCCCTTCACGCTGTCCTTCTGGCATGTGTAGATGATGTCGTCGCCGTCCATGATCACTCCGACCGGAACGACATGAGGGCTGCCGTCCTTGCGGACCACCGAGGCCTTCGCGGTCCTGGGCGGATCGGCCATGATGAACTCCCGCCACCAGCCGTCGGGCGCGTCCACGTAACTGGGCATCAGTCCGTCTCCTTCTCCTGCTGTGCCGCCGTGTCGTCGGAGGCTGTGTGATCGGACGCCGTGCTGCCTGAGGCCGTGTCGTCGGGGTCGTCGGGCTTCGCGCGCCGCCAGGTGAGCAGGCGTTCCGGCGCGCGGCCTCCCACCGGTGTCACGGCCGTGCCGCGCAGCGTCAGCGTGTCGCCGTCGAGCGCGACGCGGCGTAGCTGTTCGGTCCCCGCCATCCGCGGGTGGGCGCTCACCAGGACCCGGTGCGTCATCCGGTCCCCGGCCAGCCGCCAGTGCCCGGAGTAGCCCATGTAGGTCTCCAGGGCCGGGGTGTCACCGGTCTTCATCATGCTCACCACGACATGGCCGTCCGCGGTGTAGATCAGCAGCCCGGCCGGTGCCTCGCCCAGCGGCCCCGGCGCCGTGGTCCCGTCCTCGTCCACCTCCGTGTACGAGGCCAGCCGCCACACTCCGACGACCTCTTCCGGGGTCACCGCGAGCGCCTGCTGGTGACGCGGTAGGAACCGAGCCGGACGGCCGCGCCCTGTCCGAAGAGCCGCCCGGCGTCGGTGCTGTCCTCGTCGGCGAAGGTCTGCTCCTGCGGCGCGCCGACCGAGGGCCGGTAGTACGTGGTGTGCTTGCGCGCGGACAGCCGTACGAGGCCCTTGTCCGTGGGCCAGGACGCGTCCAGCAGGGTCAGCAGCCCCAGCCCGGCATTGAGCTGCCTCGGCCTGACCAGCGTCTCCTCGCCGCCCTCGTCCAGGGTCGCGGTGGACCGGTCGAGACGGTGGCCGATGCGGTCCACCCGGAACTGCTCCCGGCCGTCGACGATCCAGCGCACCACCCCGGCGGCGCGGTCGTAGGCGATGCCGAAGTCGTGGCTGTCGCCCGGCTGCCGGGTGGCCAGCGGCACGGTGTGCGCGAACGAGGCGTAGTCGCCCAACTGGCCGCGGAGGAAGGTGGGGCGCCCGTACCAGGCGTAGATCCGCTTGTTGGTGACCACGAAGTCGAAGGAGACGGACGTCTCCGGGTCGGTGGTCAGCATCATCGCGGAGGCCAGCCGCAGATCGTCGTCCGGATCCTGCACCGCGTCCCCGAAGGGGTGGCCCGCGGTGCCGTACGTCCGGCCGGAGAGCCGCGTCTCGAAGAGGAGTTCGTAGCCGTCGTGGGCGTCGAAACCGGGGTGGCCGCTCGTCGCGGTGTGACTGGTGTACGCGATGAACTTGGCGTGGTCCCCGGAGCCCGGCATGCCGACCGGGTTCTCGGCGGGGATGGTCTGCGTGAACGCCGGCTCGCCGGTCACGGGGTGGCTGCCACGCGCCCGCACGGACAGCTCGCCCCGGCGGGTGGTGACGATGCCGTCGTCGGCCCGGTAGGGACCGCCGGCCACGTGGAACCAGCGGGCGTCCTCGCCCTCGGTGCGGAAACCGTCGGCGAAGTCGTCCCAGACCAGCCGGTAGCCCCGGCTGCCCGGTTTGGCGGTGGAGGTCCCCGCCGTCGTCATGACGGTGCCGAGTGCGGCGACGGCGAGCAGCAGGCCGTGCCGGGAGACGAACGTTCTGCGCGGCATCGGAGCCGCTCCTTTCCTCGGGGTGTCCAGCGCTGCGCGAGGGCGCGCGGTGCGGGGTGTGCGTGGCGTGTTCACCGGTGTCCCTCCAGTACGGCGGTGACCGCCGCCGGGAAGGAGTCCACGACGGCGTCCGCCCCCGCCTGCTTCAGTTCGTCCGGCCCGGACACGCCGTACGAGACGCCGATCACCGTCATTCCGGCGGCCCGCCCCATCTCGGCGTCGGGCACCCCGTCACCGATCACCAGGCACTGCCCGGGAGGGAGCCCGAGCTCCCGGGCGACATACAGGGCCATGTCCGGATGCGGCTTGCCGCGCTCCACGCTGTCGTCGCCCGCGATGACCGTCAGCCGGTCGTCCAGACCCGTGAGTTCCGCGATGGCGCGCGCGGCCTTCTCGACCTTCGAGGTCGCCATGGCCAGCCGGAACCCGGCCGCGGACAGCCGGTCGAGCCCTTCGAGGACCCCGGGAAAGAGCAGCTCGGGACCGGCCGCGCGGACGTGGGCCCCGAACCGCCGCCCGTACTCCTCGGTCGCCTCGGTGACCCGGGGGTCCTCCACATGAAGGCCCATCAGCCCGGCGAGAGAAGCCGGCAGCGGCCGCCCGACCGTGGCGAGGATCGCCTCCCGGGACACCGCCGTGCCCATCGTCGCCAGGACCTCGGCGGTGATGGTGGCGATGGCCGCGGGGGTGTCGGCGAGCGTGCCGTCGAGGTCGAGGATCACGCCACGGACCGCCTCGGTGGGGGCGCCGGTCACCGCTCGGCCTGCACGGCGCTCAGGGCGGCGGAGAACTCTCCCGCGACCCGGGCGGTGCTGAGCAGCAGCGAGCGACCGGCCTTGGGCAGCATGCCGCCGGAGGCCCGGGCGAGCGCCTTCATCAGATACGGGCTGACCGCGTTGCCCACGATGCCGTCCTCGTCGCACTGCGCGAGGGCCTCGGTGATGGCCGCCTCGACGATCGCCTCGTCCACGGCGTCCTGCTCGTCGATGGGACTGGTGAGCAGCACCGTGCCGGCTCCGTTGACCTGCCAGTGCGCCTCGGCGGCGCGCGCGGCGAGGTGCAGATCGTCCATGCGGGTCACGGGCACATCGGCCTCGCGCACCACGAAGGCCGGGAGCTTGTCCGTGCGGTAACCGAACACGGGGATGCCGGCCGTCTCCAGGTACTCGGCGGTCAGCCGATGGTCCAGGATGCTCTTCGCGCCGCCGCAGACCACGGTCATCCTGGTCCGGCGGAACTGGAGCAGGTCGGGGGAGATGTCGAGGGTGTCCTGGCCCCGGCGGTGCACGCCGCCGATGCCCGCCGTGGTGAACACCTCGATGCCGGCCCGCTCGGCGATCACGATGGTGCCGGCCACCGTCGTCGCCCCGAGGCCGCCGCCCGCCAGCGCGCCGCCGATGTCCCGCGCGCTGATCTTCGGAATGCCCTTGGTGGTGGCGAAGCGTTCGATGAGGGAGTCCGTCAGACCGACGACGAGTTTCCCGCCGGCGATCGCGATGGTGGCGGGTACCGCCCCGGCGCCCCGCACCGCCTTCTCGATCAGCGAGGCGGTCTCGGACGAGGGATCGGTGGTGATGAGCGAGGACTCCAGCGCCACCACCGGACGTCGTTCCGCGAGCGCGGTGGCGATCTCCTCGCTGACCTCTAGCAGCGGATCGGGCTGTCGTTCCATGTCCGGGGTGTCCTTCCTGAGGTGCGGGAACTGACTCGCGGTCACCATCCCCGCCCCCGCTGGAGCCCCGGTCGAGCAGCTGTCGAAGCTCGTGCCGCAGTGGTCCTCGAGAGAAACTCCGGTGCCCTCCGGCACGGTCGGGGAACCGGAAACCGTCGAAACAGGGGGTAGTTGTGGCAAGGGGAACGATGAGGCACAAGGCCGCGTACGCAGTGGTGGCCGCAGCGGCCGTGGTGGCGCTTCTGCCGGCCACCGCGCAGTCCGCGCAGACGGAACCGCAGGCACGGTCCGGCGGCGGCACGGTCCTGTTCCAGGACGGGTACGACACCGGGTTCAGAACCGGCGAGGACGGCAACTGGCTGCTCCAGGGCGATGCTCAGTGGCCGACCGGGGACGCCGTCGTCACCACGCCGGGCGGCGTGCTCAACGTGGTGCCCACCGGCGTCAACCCGAAGACGGGGGATCCGGCCTACGCCCGCAGTACCGGACCGGAGGGCGGTGCGGACTCCGACGACCACATCAAGTGGATCGCCTTCCCGAACCGGTTCACCGCCGAGAACGTGCCGGGCTTCGAGGTGCCGGACACCGGCTCCATCAGCTGTATGCACAAGGTGGCGGCCCGGACCTTCGGTACCGAGAACCCGTTCGGTGCCACCGTCAAGGACCCGGCGTCCGACATCCGGCTCGCCTCGATCGCGCTGATCACCGCCGACTTCGAGTCGCGGGCGATCGCCGACTTCTCGGTGACCAACGACACCGTCTACGCCATCTACGAGCGCCTGCCGAGCGACACCGAGGACTACGCCTCGTACGGTTACGCGATCCCGATCGCCAGGACCGACCGGGGGGCGATGCACGAACTGGAGGTCCGCATAGACCAGGGCGGCAAGCGGGTGACCTGGTTCGTGGACGGCCGGCAGAAGCTCCAGACCGACAAGATCGGCACGCGCGCCTTCGACCGCAAGTACATGACGCTCGACCACGGCGGCGTCGAGGAGCGGGTGACGCTGAACCAGATCACCTGCGGCATGGGGCTGGGCAGTCTGCTGGACGGCGCCAAGCCGGGTGCCGCCGACGGCGGGGCGCTGGTGCGGCTCAAGAACAAGGACGGCTTCTACTTCGATCCGCGGCGCGGTGAGCCGGTGGAACAGCGGTTCCTCGACGACGAGAGCCGGATCGAGAACCGGCTCTTCGGTCAGGGCTCCGAGATGAAGATCGACTGGACCAAGGTGGTCCGCAGGCCCTGACCGGGCCAGGGGCACACCGGGCACGACGGAGCGGGGCCGTCCAGGACGAGGACGGCCCCGCTGCTGTGTGCTGCGTGCTGTGTGCGCTAGCGCAGTTCGAGGGAGAGGTCGCGCTCCACGTGGGTGCTGCGCGGCCGGCCCATGTTTCCGCCCAGGACCTGCTGGTGCAGCCGCTGTATTTTGGCGGACGGTTCGACACCCAGTTCGCCGACGAGTGTGGAGCGCAGCTGCTGGTAGACCTCAAGGGCCCGCCAGGTGTGCCCGGAACGGCACAGGGCGATCATCAGTTGCGCGTGAAAGCTCTCGTGCAGCGGATGCTGGGCGACCAGCATCCGTAGCTCGCCGATGAGTTCGGCGTGCCTGCCGAGTCGCAGGTCGGCCTCGATCCGCAGTTCGAGCGCCCGCGCCCTGCCCTCCTCGATGCCGAGGATCTCGGTGTTCAGGACATGCCCCGTCGGCACGTCGATGAGGGCCGAGCCGTGCCACAGGGCAAGGGCCCGGCCGAGCACCTCGGCGGCCCGGCCGGCCTCGCCTCTTTCCAGTGCGGCACTGCCCTCCGCCGTGAGTCGCTGGAAGGTGCCGACATCGCTGCTGTGCACCGGTTCGGACAACTGGTATCCGCCGAACCGGGTGGACAGTACGTCCTTCGCCGTCGGGCGTCGGACGTCCGGCCGGGCGGCGCTGATCCTGCGGCGGAGTTGAAGGATGTAGGTCTGCAAGGTGGTCTGCGCACTGCGGGGTATTCGGTCACCCCAGATCTCCTCCATGAGAACCGGGACGGGCACGATCCGTCCGGCTCGCAGGGCGAGGAGTGCCAGTATCTGTCGAGGTTTGCCCGCGCTCGGCACGATCGATGTGCCGTCCAGACGGATGTCGAGCGGTCCTAATACTTCGATATCCATACCCAGCCCCCTGTTTGGAATTCCAGTCGGGAGCCTCGCAGAGGATTTCGGATCGCCATAGTGAATCCAGCATGGCTGTACCTATGAATTCCTCATACCCGGGCAGGGGTGATGGGCGCGCGGACTCTGGGGAGGGCGAAATCAAGCCAATATCGCGTGGCGCTGCCCTGCCGGCCGCCGGACCGGGGAATGTGAATTCTGGCACAGTTTCGTCGGCGTGAACAACCGTATGTAACGTAAATTTGTCGTCCTGTAGGCCGGGATGTAAAAGCCCCGGCCCGAGGTCGGGCGCGGGGTTGTGTGCGGCGCTCTGAGCGGCTCTGGGACGGCGGGGCGCCGCCTTCGGTTCAGGACCGGCGGCAGTCCACATGGCTGATCTGCTTCCACGGCTGTCCCTCGAACCGGATGTAGGCGTCGTCGGTGTACCGGTCGCCGTTGATCACCCGGAACTCGTCCTTGCTGTCCGCGTGCCCGCCGGGCGTGATGTACGGCCCCTGGAAGCGCAGCATGCCGCGCTTCCAGCCGGGGGAGGTCGCGGTGCCGGTGTTGCCCCAGGTGTCCCAGTAGAAGGAGGTGTACTGGTTGTCGACCGTGTTCTCGCCGAAGACCCAGCGTCCCTCGAAGTCGGGGCTGCTGAGGTGCATCTCGTAGAACTTGCCCTCGAGTGTCTTCTCGGTGTCCCAGTGAAGGGTGACCGTGGTGGGCTCCTCAAGGGTGAGGTCGGTGTACGCGCAGGTGTATTCGCCGAGCAGGAAGTCGAGTTCCGCCATGGAGACCGCCGGAGCCGTCCCGCTCGCGGCCTGCTGGGCGCCGGCTGGGGCCGAGCCGAGCAGCGGGAGCACGAGCACGCCGGCGAGGGTCGCCAGCGTGCCTCGGGTGAGCCGTCTCGAAGAGGCGGAGAGCGTGGAGAGCATGGGCACGTCCCTTTCGTGGAGATCCTGAAGGACCTGTGAAGGTCCCGTGCCGCACACTGTGGTCCGTGATGATCGAGGATCGGTCGAGGGCGCCCGGGGCGGACATGCCGGTGCCCCGCCGCGATCGCTCGCGACGGGGCACCCCTGGCGAGGGCGGGTGTCCCTCTCAGGGCGCGACGCGCGCCTTCGGCTCGGCCTCCGGGGGCAGGGCCGGGCCGGCGGTCGCCGCCGCGTGGTCGTGGTCGGTCTCGTCATCGGTGTCATCGGTGTCATCGGCGTCGCTCACGTCGACGCGTCCCGGCGGCAGCACGAAGGCGAGCAGTCCGGCCAGTACGTAGAGTCCGACGACGGTCAGCAGGCCGACGACCGCCGAGTCGGTGGGCGAGTGCCGGTCCTCCAGGAACGTGAAGTAGACGGTGCCCACGATCGCGACGCCGGTGGCCACTCCGACCTGGATGGACGTGTTGATCAGCGAGGACGCGGCGCCCGAGGCGGACTTGGGCATCTGGGCCAGCACGATGGTGAGCAGCGTCCCCGCGACCATGGCGAGGCCGATACCGGAGACGATCATGCCGGGTGCCAGGTGCCACCACTCCAGCGAGCCGGAGTAGTGGTCGACGGTCCAGGTGATGACCCCCATGCCCACGGCCATGACCGCGCAGCCCAGGAGCACCACCCGGCGGCCGAGCGGCATCAGTTGCGGGGCCACGGACGAGCCGATGCCCACGCCCACGGTGAACGTGACCAGCGCGACCGCGGTGCGCAGCGGGGAGTACCCCTCGCCCGTCTGGAGGTGGACGGTGAGGACGAGCTGATAGGCCATTCCGCAGAAGAACAGGATGGCGACCAGCAGACCGCCGAGTGAGCTGCGGTGGTGCAGCAGTGCCGGGTTGATGATCGGTGACTCGCCGCGGGCGATCACCCGGTGTTCGTAGCGGACGAACAGCCAGAGGATCACCGGGCAGGCGATCATCAGGGCGAAGGTCCACCAGGGCCAGTCCAGTTCCCGCCCCTGCACGAGCGGGAAGAGCAGACTGATCAGGCCGACCGTCGCGATCAGGGTGCCGCGGATGTCGAAGCTCTCCCGGGTCTCCACGCGCGACTCGCGGGTGAGGACGGCGGCGGCGATCAGCGCGGCCAGTCCGACGGGGATGTTGATGAAGAAGACCGGCCGCCATCCCAGGTCGAAGAGGTCGGCCTCCAGCAGGACGCCGCCCAGCAGTGGGCCGCCGATGCCACCCACGGCCAGCGACATGCCGTAGAGGGACATCGCCTTCGGGCGCTCGGACTTCGGGAAGTCCACCTGAAGCATCGCCAGGACCTGCGGCACCATCAGCGCGGCTGCGACGCCCTGGAAGACGCGGGAGATGATGAGCATCTCGGGATTGACCGCCGCGCCCGCCAGTGCCGAGGTGGCGACGAAGCAGCCGAGGCCGATGAGGTAGATCCGCCGGCGTCCGAGCTGGTCGCCGAGGCGGGACCCGGTGATCATGGCGGCGGCGAAGGCCAGCGTGTACCCCGCCACCGACCATTCCAGCTGGGCGGACGAGGCGTCCAGGTCCTCCTGGACGGCGGGCAGGGCCACGTTGAGGACGGTGTTGTCCACCATGTCCATGAACACCGCGAACAGGGTGACGGCCAGCGTCGCCCAGCGCTTGGGGCTGTACTCCGCCGTGGGCGTCGTATCAGCTTGTTGTTCCACCGTCATGGGACGGCCCTTCCGGTAGGCTCGGGACCAGCACGGGAAGCAAGACAAATCTATTTTGCTTTCAAAGCAAAGCTATTGCGGGGGCTGTGTCATGTCAAGCGATGGTCATGAGGGGACAGAGCTGAGCGTCGACGACGGAGTCCGTACGCTCCTGCTCCTCATGCCGCGTGTCGTCGCACGAACCAAGCGCACACCGGTGCCCCGGCAGTTGGAGGAGTACAACCTCGCTCCGCGCCACCTGTCCCTGCTGGCCTATCTGTTCTTCGACGGGCCGCTCGCCGTCAACGAGCTGGCCACCCGGCTGGAGCTGGTCCCGGCCACCGTCAGCCTGCTCGTGGGGGAGCTGAACCGGTACGGCGTGGTGGAACGCAAGGAGGACGAAGCCGACCGGCGCCGCAAGATCGTCAGCATCGCCGAGCCCTATCGGGACGCGGTGCGCTCCTGGCTGGAGAACGGGGTCCGCGCCTGGCGGGTCGCACTCGAACCGCTGAGCCCGGCCGAACGACGGACCTTCATCGACACCCTGCGTGCATACGAGCGGGAGCTCATGGGCGCGCAGGAGCGACAGACGGTCGCCACCACCGCAGACTGATCGACGTCCGCAGGCGCGCGCCGTGGCGCGCCTCTCGCGGGAACGGCCCACCCTTGGGAGGGTCGGCCATTCCTGTGACGCGACGATTGTTCGCACGCCCCCGTGAACGACTGCGGGGGTCGGTCCATGTATGCGCAGGGGGAAAAGCTACGTGGTCTACGCAGAGAACCGACTCCACGACGACGCCGACCTCGATGACCGTGAACCGGGAATCGGCGTGGAACTGGACAGAACGGGGCCGCGCCTGGCCCTGTTTCTCACCGCCGCGGTCCAGCTGGGCTACGCGCTGATGGCCGTACTGAATCTGCTGAAGTGGCACCACGAATCCCCGGGTCTCGTGAGCGCCGTACTGATACTGATCGCGTTTTTCGGACTGCAGCTGTTCCACTGCAATCCCTATACCGCTCACCTCAGGGCCAGGATCGGCCCCTGGACGCTGGCCCTCCAGGCCGCACTGGCCTATGCCCCGCTCCCCATGTGCGGCGTGCTGTGGGGCGGCTTCGGCGGATTCCTCTCGGGCTCCGTACTGGTCGTGCTCCGGGGATCGGTGCTCGCCTGGATCCTGTTCGTCCTCAACGCCTGTGCCGTGTTCGGGCTCGCCGTCGCCCGGTTCACCCTCGTCGAGTCGCTCTATCTGACGCTCGCCACCGTGGTCATCGGACTGATGGTTCATGGGCTGACCCGGCTGAGCGACATCGTCGTGGAGCAGTACAGGCTGCGCCATCGGGCGGCCTGGGCCGCCGTCTCCGGAGAGCGCCTTCGCTTCGCCCGCGATCTGCACGACCTGCTCGGCTACAGCCTCTCCGCCATCACGTTGAAGAGCGAACTGACGCTGCGGAAGGTGGGAGTCGACGACGATCACGCCCGGAAGGAGCTGGTCGAGACCCTGAACATCGCCCGGCAGGCCCTGGCCGACGTCCGGGCCGTCGCCCACGGCTACCGGGAGATGTCCGTCGTGGCGGAACTGCGTTCGGTGACCGGAGTGCTGAACGCGGCGGGTGTGGAGACCGCGATCGAGGGCGAGCCCGGTGAGCTCGACCCGAGAACCGGCACGATCCTGGCCATCGTGCTGCGGGAGGCCGTCACCAATCTGCTGCGCCACAGCGCGGCGAGGCGCTGCCGTATCGAGTTCGGCGAGACCGACGGACGGTTGTGGATGGCGATCTCCAACGACGGCGTCGAGGCCGAGGTGTCACCCATCGAGGCCGACCGCCGCAGCGGTGGCCTCGGCAATCTCGCCTACCGACTGGGTGCCGTCGGCGGCGGGCTGATCAGCACCACCGAGTGGGGCTGGTTCCACCTGCGCGTCGTTGTGCCGACCCGGCTCGCCGGACCGTGGCCCACTGCTGAGCGACGGCCCACTCCGCACCATGCGAGCTGACGGGCAGGGTGGTGGTCAGATGACCCCGTTGTCCCGGGCGATCCGGACCGCGTCGACCCGGTTGCGGGCACCGAGCTTGTGGACGATCGTCGTGAGGTAGTTGCGCACCGTACCGACGCTCAGGTGCAGTTCCTTCGCGATGACGCGAACGTCCTCGCCCGCGGCGGCCAGGCGCAGTACGGACACCTCACGCGGGGTCAGCTGCTGCGCCGGGCCCTCCCAGGCCATCAGGGCGAGTTGCGGATCGATGACCCGCTGCCCGGCCGCCACCTTGCGTATCGCCTGGGTGAGCTCGCTCGGCAGCGCGTCCTTGAGGATGTATCCGTCCACCTGGGCGGCGAGTGCTCGCCGCAGGGCCGCCGGATTGCCGAGGCTCGTGATGATGAGCACCCGGCAGGAGGGGAGACAGGAACGGAGCTTCGCGGCGGCCGTCAGTCCGTCGGTGCCGGGCAGATCGATGTCGATCACGGCGATGTCGGGCCGGAATTCCAGCGCGGCGGGCAGAATGTCGTTCCCATTGCCCACCTCCGCCACGACGCTGAGGTCCTGCTCCAGTTGTAAGAGCGCCACCAGCGCCCCGCGAAGCATGGGCACATCCTCGGCGATGATCAGCCGTATCACGAGCCGTTCCCCCCACATGGTTGATCTGCTTCTGCTCGCCGGCCGGCGGCTTGAGGCGGCCCGTAGCCGGCCCCTCCGGCCGGGCCGGAGCGTTTCGCCCGCCGGCGCGAGGCGTCGCGGCGGACCGGACCGACCGGAGTCGGGGCGGGGTGCGGCCGGAGCAGCTCGTCGTCCAGCCGCGGCGGGAGTCGGGCCGGTGCCGGGCGCGCCGGCTCCCCGTCGTCGGTCATCTGCATGGGATGACCAGGTCCCGAACAGGGCCTGCGCGAGGGCATGATGCCGTCGTCCGGTTCGACGGACAGCGCGATGAGGAGAGTGTCCGGTTCGGTGTGCACGGCGATCCCCCCGGGGCCGAACGAGCTTCAACGCCACCAATTCCGGATACTCTTCGCCTTTCCGGGCGAGCCGGAAGGCAGGTCAGTCATCGAGCCGCCGTCATCGTAGTCCGAACTTTCTTGCGATCGGTGGATATCTCTCCACCTTCGACATGGGCGAGTCACGGCGAACCGGGTTATAACGCGGGCACTTGTGCAGAGGTCGTGCGCCCGGTGTGCGGATCACGGCCGCCACCCATGCCCTGAGCTGAGCTCAAGGGCTTCTCCACCGCCCCCCTCGACGCTGGGCGCGATGGACGTATCCGTTCACGGATGCCGCAGCCGATACGGAGGAGACGGTGATGACACGGACCGTCATGACAGCCGAGGCCCGCCACAGCGCGCTTCTCGGGATCGGCGGCTACCGGCCGCGCCGGGTGGTCGGCAATGCCGAGATCTGCCGGCTCATCGACTCCACCGAGGAGTGGATCGAAACCCGCAGCGGCATCGTCGAACGCCGTTTCGCGGACCACGACGAAACGCTGCCGATGATGGCCACCGCGGCGGCCGAGAAGGCCCTGGCACAGGCCGGGACCACGCCCGCCGAGGTCGACCTCGTGCTGGTGGCCAGCATGTCCAACCTGGTGCAGACCCCTCCGCTGGCGGTGCGGGTGGCGCACGAGATGGGCGCGGGCTCCGCCGCGGGCGTCGATCTGTCCGCCGCCTGCGCCGGCTTCTGCCACGCGCTGGCCATGGCCTCCGACGCGGTCCGTGCGGGCAGTGCCCGCCGGGTGCTGGTCATCGGTGCCGAACGCATGACGGACCTCGTGGAACCCACCGACCGCACGATCTCCTTCCTCTTCGCGGACGGCGCGGGCGCGGTCGTCGTCGGCGACTGCGACACGCCCGGGATCGGCCCGGTCGTACGGCGCGCGTACGGCGCCCACGGCGACGCGCTGAGGATGACCGCCCCCTGGGCCTCGGCCGGCGACGCCGCCCCCGAACGGCCCTGGATGCGCATGGACGGCCGCCGGGTCTTCCGCTGGGCCATGGACGAGGTGGCCCCCGCCGCCGCCCGTGCGCTCGGCGAGGCCGGGGTGACGCCGACCGGGCTCGGTGCCTTCGTTCCCCACCAGGCCAATCTCCGCATGATCGAGCTGATGTCCGAGCGGCTCGGGCTCACCGCTGCCACCGCCGTCGCCCGCGACGTGGTCCGCTCCGGGAACACCTCGGCCGCGTCCATACCGCTCGCCCTGGAGGCGCTGCTCGCCTCCCAGCAGGCGTCCGCCGGGGACACCGCGCTCCTGGTGGGTTTCGGAGCCGGCCTCAACCTCGCCGCCCAGGTGGTGGTTCTGCCGTGAACCGCACCGATCGGCGGGCCGTCGCCGACGTCGGTCCCTCCCAGGTCCGTGAGGGGTTCCGGGCCGCCATGGCCCAGCTCGCCGGCGGAGTCGTCGTCGTCACCACCGATGACGCCGAGGGCCGTCCGCACGGCTTCACCGCCACCTCGTTCTGCTCCGTCTCCATGGACCCGGCACTGGTCCTGGTCTGCCTCGCCGAGACCTCCAGCTCCTATGCGGCGTTCATGGACTGCGGGGGTTTCGCGGTCAGCCTGCTGAACCAGGAGCAGAGCGTCCTCGCCACCCGTTTCGCCACCACCGGCGCGGACAAGTTCCGCGCCGAGGACACCGTGACCACCCCGCGCCTGCTCCCGGCCGTGGCGGGCGCGCTCGCGGTCCTGGACTGCGCCGTGCACGCCCGTCACCCCGCCGGCGATCACATCATCCTGGTGGGCGCCGTACGGCATGTCCTCTCCGGCCGGGGCGAGTCAGGCCGGGGCGAGCCGCTGGTCTACCACGACCGGGCCTTCCGGCAGCTGCGCCGCCCCGACCACGCCCGCCTGCCACGTCCCTGACCGCGGGTCTCGTAGCGGCCCCCGGTGTACAAGAGGGCGTGCGAAGGCGTGAGAGGGGGTGAGAATTTGTCGTGAAGTGCGCCCTGTGTGGCGTGCGCCACCCGCTGGAAGCGGTCTTCTGGGGAACCGTGTCCTGTATGACGGAGCTCGGTCTTCCCGAAGACATCCTGGCCTGCCTCTTCGACCTCGACGGTGTGGTCACCAAGACGGCCGTCGTGCACGCGGCCGCCTGGAAGGAGATGTTCGACGCGTTCCTGCGCGAACGCGAGGGCGAGCATTTCCGGCCGTTCAGCGATGGCGACTACGACGAGTACGTCGACGGCCGCCCGCGCGCCGACGGCGTCCGCACCTTCCTCGCCTCCCGCGGCATCGAACTGCCCGAAGGCGCCCCGGACGACCCACCGGCGGCCCCGACGGTCCGCGGCCTGGGCAACCGCAAGAACGTCCTGGTGCTGGAGAAGATCCGCACCGACGGCGTCGAGGCCTACGACGGCACGCTGCGCTACCTCGAGGCGGTCCGCGCCCACGGCCTGCGCACCGCGATCGTCTCCTCCAGCGCCAACTGCCGTGACGTCCTGCGCGCCATCGACGCCGAGGACTGCTTCGACGTCCGCATCGACGGAGTGGTCGCCGCCGAGCGAAAGCTGCCGGGCAAGCCGAACCCGGACACGTTCCTGGCCGCCGCCCACGACCTGGGCGTCGATCCCGCGCGCTCCGCCGTCTTCGAGGACGCCCTGGCCGGCATGGACGCGGGCCGCTCCGGCCACTTCGGATACGTCGTCGGCGTCGACCGCGTCGGACAGACCGACGCCCTGTACGCGCACGGCGCGGACGTCGTCGTGAAGGACCTCGCCGAACTGGGAGGCAAGGCGTGATCACCCACAGGGCGTACACCGTCGAACCCTGGGCCGTGCGCGAGACCGACCTGGGCCTCGACGTCCTCGCCCAGAGCGAGTCCGTGTTCGCGCTGTCCAACGGCCACGTCGGCTGGCGCGGCAACCTCGACGAGGGCGAACCGCACGGCCTGCCCGGCTCCTACCTCAACGGGGTGTACGAACTGCACCCGCTGCCCTACGCCGAGGCCGGCTACGGCTACCCGGAGTCCGGCCAGACCGTCATCAACGTCACCAACGGCAAGGTGCTGCGGCTGCTGGTCGACGACGAGCCGTTCGACCTGCGCTACGGTCGGCTCGTCGCCCACGAACGAACGCTGGACCTGCGCAGGGGAGTGCTGGAGCGGACGTGCGAGTGGGTCTCGCCGGCCGGCTCCCGGGTACGGGTGCGCTCGACGCGGCTGGTCTCCCTCACTCAGCGGGCGATCGCGGCCGTGGCGTACGAGGTGGAACCCGTCGACAGCCGGATCAGGGTAGTGATCCAGTCGGAACTCGTCGCCAACGAGAGCCTGCCCGAGCCGAACGGCGACCCGCGCGCCGCCCGCGCCCTGAAGTCGCCGCTGGAACCGGAGGAGGACTTCGCCTCCGGCGCCCGGCTGCGCCTGGTGCACCGTACCCGCCGCAGCGGCTTCCGGGTGGCCGTGGCCGCCGACCACGTCATCGACGGACCCGAGCGGACCACGACCAGCAGCGAGAGCAACGTGGACGTGTCCCGGCTGACGGTCACCTCCGTCCTGGAACCGGGGCAGCTTCTGCGCGTCGAGAAGCTCGTCGCCCACGGCTGGTCCGGCGCCCGCTCCCGCCCCGCGATGAGCGACCAGGTCGAGGCGGCGCTGGCGGCGGCCGCGCACAGCGGCTGGCAGGGACTGCTGGACGAACAGCGGGCCTACCTCGACGACTTCTGGGCCCGCGCCGACGTCGAGGTCGACGGCGACGAGGAGATCCAGCAGGCCGTCCGCTTCGCCCTCTTCCACGTCCTGCAGGCCGGCGCCCGCGCCGAACAACGCGCCATCCCCGCCAAGGGGTTGACCGGTTCCGGCTACGACGGCCACGCCTTCTGGGACACCGAGACCTTCGTCCTGCCCCTGCTCACCTACACCGCGCCCGACTCCGTCGCCGAGGCGCTGCGCTGGCGGCAGAACACCCTGCCCGCCGCCCGGGAACGCGCGGCCCAACTCGGCCTGCGCGGCGCTGCGTTCCCCTGGCGGACCATCGAGGGGCAGGAGGGATCCGCGTACTGGCCCGCCGGCACCGCCGCCTTCCATGTGAACGCCGCCATAGCCGACGCCGTCGTGCGCTACACGGCGGCCACCGGCGACACCCACTTCGAACGCCACACCGGCGTCGAACTCCTGGTGGAGGCCGCCCGTCTGTGGCGCTCGCTCGGCCACCACGACCACCACGGCGTCTTCCACATCGACGGCGTCACCGGCCCCGACGAGTACAGCGCGGTCGCCGACGACAACCTCTACACCAACCTCATGGCCCGGGCGAACCTCCTGTCCGCCGCCGACGCCTGCGAACGCCACCCCGAGGAGGCGGCCAGGCTCGGCGTCGACGAGGAGGAGAGCGCCGCCTGGCGGGACGCCGCCGAGGCCGTGCACATCCCGTACAACGAAGACCTCGGCGTCCACGAACAGCACGCCGGCTTCACCCGCTACCAGCGCTGGGACTTCGCCGGCACGAAGGCGGACCAGTACCCGCTGCTCCTGCACTTCCCCTATTTCGATCTCTACCGCAAACAGGTCGTCAAGCAGGCCGACCTGGTCCTGGCGATGTACATGTGCAGCGGCTGGTTCGAGGAGTTCCACGACGAGGAGCAGATCGCCCGCAACTTCGCCTACTACGAGCCCCTGACCGTACGGGACTCCTCGCTCTCGGCATGCTGCCAGGCCGTCGTCGCCGCACAGGCCGGCCATCTCGGCCTCGCCTACCAGTACACCGCCGAGGCGGCGCTCATGGACCTCGCCGACCTGGAGCAGAACACCCGCGACGGGCTGCACATCGCCTCCCTCGCCGGCACCTGGACAGCGCTGGTCGCCGGATTCGGCGGGCTGCGCCGCGACGGCGACTCACTCCGGTTCTCGCCCCGCCTGCCCGACCGGTTCAGCCGCCTCGCCTTCACCGTCCAACTTCTGGGCCGCCGCCTGCGCGTGGAGATCGGCCCGGACAAGGCCACGTACACCCTGGTCTCGGGCGATCCCCTGACCATCCGCCACCACGGCAACCCCCTGACCGTCAACGGCGACGGCCCCGTGGTCCGCCCCGTCCCGGCGCAAAAACCCCGCCCCGCCCCCGAACAGCCCCCGCACCGCAGCCCCAACGCCCGCTGACTACGCGGGAGTCCAGTCGGCGATCAGCTCCAGCAGGCCCGGGAACCGGACCTGCAGGTCCTCGACGCGTACGTGGCTGCGCCGCTCCAGGCCGTACTGCCGCTGCCTGATCAGCCCGGCCTCCCGCAGCGCGCGGAAGTGATGCGTCAGGGACGATTTGGGCCGGTCCAGACCGAACCAGCCGCAGGGATGGTCGTACGCCTCCGCGTCGAGCAGCAGTGTCCGGACGATCCCCATCCGCAGCGGGTCGCTCAGCGCCCCCATGACCGCCTCCAACCGCAGCTCCCCGCGGGCCGGTTCGGGCAGCGGGGCGGGCAGGTCGGCGGGCGCCGGGAACGGTCCGGTGAAACGGTGGGACCTGGTGGCCGGCGCCATCTCCATCACCTCGCGGGTTCGGTACGAGCCTCAGTACGAGTTGAATCGTACAGCCATCCATGTTCGACTTCAGTCGTACTGGTAGTTCGACTTTTCTCGTACTGCTCCCGGAGGAGTGTTCATGCGTGCCACCCGTCGTGCCGTCCCGTCCACAGCCGTGGCGCGCCCTCCCGGCCCGTCGCGGCGCTCGGTGTGGCTGGCCGCCTGGCCGGTGACCGCGGTGTTCGTGCTGTCCAACACGGCCACCCCGCTGTACGTGGTGTGGCGGGACCGGCTCGGCTTCTCGTCCGGGATGCTGACCGTCGTCTTCGCCGGTTACATCGTCGGTCTGCTCGCGGCGCTGCTGGTGGCGGGCGTGGTCTCGGACCGGGTCGGGCGCAAGCCGGTGCTGCTGCCCGCACTGGTGCTGGGGGTCGTGGCGAGCGTGCTGTTCGCCACCGCCGGGTCCGTGCTCACGCTGGTGGCGGCGCGGCTGCTGAGCGGGATCGCGGTGGGGGCCGTGGTCTCGGCGGGCATGGCGGCGGTCGCCGATGTCGCGGGACCGGGGCGCAGGCGCTTCGCCGCACTGCTCGCGTCGACCGCGATGGTCCTGGGCGCGGGCACCGGCCCGCTGCTCGCGGGCGTCCTCTCCGAGACCCTGCCCGGGGCGACGGTCACCGTGTTCCTGCTGGAGATCGTCCTGCTCGCGCTCGCCGTCCTGGTCGTGTGGCGGCTGCCGCTCGACCCTCCGGCCGGGCCGCGCGCCGGGACGTGGATCCGGGTGCCCTCCGTGCCACGCGTGCATCGCACCCGACTCCTCATGGGCGTCGCCGTGTTCGCGCCCGGCATCACCTCCACGTCGTTCGTGCTGTCCCTGGGGCCGTCCCTGCTCGCCGACGTGCTCGACACGACGAGCCGGATCGTGGCCGGCGCGACCGCGTTCGTCATGTTCACCGCCGCCACGGCCGTCCAGTTCGCCGTCCGGCGGCTGCCGGTGCGCACGATCCTGCTCACCGGCGCGGCCTCGGTCGTCGCGGCGATGGTGCTCCTGGCCGCGGCCGTCCACCTCTCCTCGGCGCCCCTGCTGGCCGCCGCCGCGATCCTGTCCGGCGGCGGCCAAGGGCTCGGGCAGCTCGGCGGCCTGACCCTCATCGGCTCGCACGTCCCCGCCGACCGCCTCGCGGAAGCCAACGCGGCCCTGAACGTGGGCGGGTACGTCCCCGCCGGAGTGCTGCCCGTCGCGGTCGGCTACCTCAGCGACGCCGTGGGGCTGTCCGCGGCGACGACCGCGTTCGCCGCGACCCTCGCCGCCGCGGGGCTCGCAGGCGCGGTGTTCGTGGCCCGCAGGTCGGTCGACTGACCCGCGAGGGCGTCAGGCACCTGGCCGAACTCCACCCTGCACATCAGTCCGAAGCAAGCTAGTTTGTCCATGTTTTCCTTGCTTACCTGAAACCGCCTTCCGCCCGCCGGGAAGCGGAGTCTTAGAAGCCCTACGACACGTAGGGGTGAGGGGTGGACGATGGCCCACGGCACGAAGGCCATCCTCGTCGGTATGCGGCGAGGCGAACCGGCACCCGTGCCCGGCACGTCCTGGCGCACGCGCGGCGAGTGGCTGCTCGCGGCCGTGGCCGGCGCCTTCACGCTCGCCCAACTGGTTCTCGTACGCCCGGGCATGGGCCTCGGCTGGGACGAGACGGTGTATGTCAGCCAGGTCGGCACCCAGGCCCCGGCGGCCTTCTTCAGCGCACCGCGCGCCCGGGGCGTGTCCCTGCTGGTCGCGCCGATCGCGTCCTGGTCGACCTCCACCGAACTGCTCCGCGTCTACCTCGCCCTGCTCTCCGGCCTCGGCCTGTACCTGGCCCTGCGCGTATGGCGCGGCCTGTTCCCGACCCGGGTCCTGGCCGTGGGCGGCGCGCTCTTCGCCTCCCTGTGGATCACCCTCTTCTACGGCCCGCAGGCCATGCCCAACTACTGGGTCGCGGTCGGCGCCCTGGTCAGCGTCGGCTGCTTCCTGCGCGCCCGCGCCGACCGCACCGACCGGGCCGCCCTGTGGGGCATCGCGGCGGGCGCCGCGCTCATGGCGTGGATGCGGCCCACCGACGCCGTGTGGGTCACCCTGCCGCTGCTCGTCCTGGTGGTCGCGGCCCGCCGGTGGCGACTCGCGGTCGCGCTCGTCGGGGGACTCGTCGCGGGCGCGGCGGAGTGGGTGATCGAGGCGTACGTCGGCTACGGCGGACTGGGCCGGCGGCTGTCCGATGCGTCCGACATCCAGGGCGGACTCGGCTGGAACTTCGCCGTCGACGATCAACTGCGCAGCCTGGCCGGACGGGCCCTGTGCCGCCCGTGCACCGGAGCGCTGCCCAACCCGGCGGTCATGGCCTGGTGGTTCGTGCTGCCGCTGCTCGCCGCCGTCGGACTGGTGGTCGCGGTACGCGCCCGGCGCACCGCGCCCACGCTGCTACCGCTGGCCTGCGCCACGACGGCCGCCGTGCCCTACCTGTTCATGATCGGCTACGCGGCTCCCCGCTTCCTGCAGCCCGCCTACGCCCTGCTCGCGATCCCGGTCGCCGACGCCCTGTTCCGCCTGGTCACCACGCCGGCCGGCCGGTGGCGTCCGGTGGTGGCGAGCCTGCTGGCGGTCGGGCTGGCCGGGCATCTGGCGGTGCAGTACGCCGTCCTGGACCGCACCGTGGACCGCACCACCGCCGACCGCCGCGACTGGGCCCGCAACGCCGCCGAACTGCACCGCCTGGGCGTCCGCCCGCCCTGCCTGCTCACCGGCCGCGAGTCCATCCCCGTCGGCTACTACACCGGCTGCTCCTCGGCGGCGACCGGCGGCCCCAACGCCAACAGCACCCCCGCGGACATCCTGCGCACCGCCCGCCGCCTGCCGACCGCCACCCTGACCCGGCCCGGCGCCGCTCCGCCCGCGTACGCCCGCGACTGGGAGACGCACCGCTCCGCGGGACTGGACCTGCACATCGCACCGGCGCCGGATCGCCGGGACGGGCCCGGATGACGTCGGAGCGGGTCGCCGACGTCGGCCCGCCAGGGCAGGTCCGTACGACGTCCGAGCAGGTCGCCGTCACGCCCACCCGAAGACGCGCCTGCTGGCACACCGTCCTCGCCCTCGGCGTCCTGGTGGCCGCCGTCTGTCTGGCCGTGCGCCACTGGCCCGTGCTGGAGACCGGCGCCCTCCGGCTCGCCGTGGCCGACCAGGGCTGGCTGCTGGTCGGGGCCACGGCGGCGGGCCTGACCTGGCTGTGCGCGGCGCTCGCCCAACAGGGCGCCGTGACCTCGAGGTTGCCCCCCGGGCGGCTCGTCGCCACCCAGTTCGCCGCCTCCGCCGCGGGCCACGTCCTGCCCGCCGGGCTCGGCGCGGGTGCGGTGAACCTGCGCTTCCTCATGCGCTGCGGGATGCCCGCCGGCCGCTCGGCGACCGCGGTCGCGGTCAAGGCCGCGGCCGGCGGGATCGCGCGGGGCGCCCTGATCGCCGTATTCGCCACCGCCTGCCCCGGCGTCCTGCGGATTCCGTCCGGCTGGGGCGGCTGGGCGGCCCTCGTCGGCGCGGCTCTCGGCGGCACCGTTCTGCTCGGCGTGAGGCGGTGGCCCCGATGCCGACGGGCGCTCGGCGTGGTGCTGGCCGACATCCGGGCCGTCCACGTGCGACCGCGGCGGGCGGCGGCCCTGTGGGGCGGCTCGCTGGCGTTCGCCCTGCTGCACGCCCTCGTGCTGATCGCCGTCACCCGGGCCGTCGGACTGCCCCTGGCCCCGGCCCTGGTGGCCCTGCTCTACCTCGCCGCGAGCTGCGCCGCCGCCCTGCTGCCCACCCCGGGCGGCCTCGGCTCACTCGACGCCGCGCTCGGCTTTGCCCTCGCGGCCGCCGGAGCGCCCCCGGCCGCGGCTGCCTCCGCCGTGCTCGGCTACCGCCTGCTGACGGTGTGGCTCCCACTGGTCCCGGGCCTGCTGGTGCTCGGCATCCTGATCCGGCGCAAGGCGCTGTGACCCGACCGGCGTTTCCCCGCCGCCCGGTTCTGGTAGGAGTCCGGTTGTCGGTCCGGAGGCGAGGGGGAACGCGATGACGTGGAACGAGAACGGCGGGCGGCTGGGGGAGGAGTTCTTCACCCCGGGCTCGTCGTCCTTCACCGAGTTCCTGGCCGCGCACCGCCCGGAACTCCTCAGCACCCGCCGCGTCCTGCCGGACGGCGTGGTCGCCGCACCCGACCAGGTCCCGCACGGCACCACCGTGCTCGCCCTCACCTACCGCGACGGCGTGCTGCTCGCCGGCGACCGCAGGGCCACCATGGGCAACCTCATCGCCCAGCGCGACCTGGAGAAGGTGCACCCCGCCGACGACTACTCGGCGGTCGCCTTCGCCGGCACCGTCGGACTCGCGGTGGACATGGTGAAGCTCTACCAGGTCGAGCTGACGCACTTCGAGAAGATCGAGGGCACGGCGATGACCCTCAACGCGAAGGCACGCCGCCTGGCCGGCATGATCCGGCAGAACCTCGGCCAGGCCATGCAGGGCCTCGCCGTCGTCCCACTCCTCACCGGCTACGACCCCTTGGCCCCCGAGGGTGAGCGGGGCCGCATCTTCAGCTTCGACCTGGCCGGGGGACTGTACGAGAAGACCGACTTCCACGCCGAGGGATCCGGATCGCCGTACGCCCGGGGCGCGTTGAAGAAGCTGTTCCACCGGAGGATGGACCGGCGCGAGGCCGCCCTGGCCGCGCTCCAGGCGCTGTGGGACGCGGCCGACGACGACTCCGCGACCGGCGGCCCGGACATCAACCGCCGGATCTTCCCGATCGTGTCGGTCATCACCGAGGACGGCTTCGAGCGGCTGACCGAACCGGAGACCGAGGAACTGAGCCGCGAGATGGTCGAACAACGCCGCGGCCGGCCGGACGGACCCAACGCGACCCCGTGACCGCGGCCCCCTGACCGGGGGCTTTTCCCACTCGTGGGGAAGACCTGTCACGGGCTTTACTGCACATGACTTGCAGTTGCCGGAGGATGGCACGAGGCTGCTCGACGCGGCCGTACGACGGAAAGAAAGATCCTCCCCCCGATGACGGCCGCCCCTGACTCCACTCCGCCCCTCCTCCCCGCCACCGCCCCCGAGAGGGGCCCGGCCCGGCACCGCGTCCGCGGCTCCATGACGCGGCAGGAGTGGATCAGGGTGGGCGGGATGGCCGCCGTGGTCGTGGCCCTGCATGTGGTCGGCTGGTTCACGCTGGTCGTGATCGTCGCGCCGCACCACTACGGCATCGGCGAGAAGTCCTTCGGTATCGGGATCGGCGTGACGGCGTACACGCTCGGCATGCGGCACGCCTTCGACGCCGACCACATCGCGGCGATCGACAACACCACCCGCAAGCTGATGGGCGAGGGACAGCGGCCGCTGTCGGTCGGCTTCTGGTTCTCGCTCGGCCACTCCAGCGTCGTCTTCGCCCTCGCGCTGCTGCTCTCGCTCGGAGTGAAGACCCTCGCCGGACCGGTCCGCGACGACGACTCCCGGCTCCACGACGTCACCGGCCTGATCGGTACGGCCGTCTCCGGGACCTTCCTCTACGTCATCGCGGCGATCAACCTGGTCATCCTCGCCGGCATCTGGAAGGTGTTCCGCCGGATGCGCTCGGGCCACTACGACGAGGCCGCCCTCGAGGAGCAGCTGAACAACCGGGGCCTCATGAACCGCCTCCTCGGCCGCGTCATGAAGTCGATCACCAAGCCCGGCCAGATGTACCCGCTCGGCCTGCTCTTCGGCCTCGGCTTCGACACCGCCACCGAGATCGCCCTGCTCGTCCTGGCCGGCTCCGGCGCCGCCTCCGGCCTGCCCTGGTACGCGATCCTGTGCCTGCCCGTGCTGTTCGCCGCCGGTATGTCCCTCCTCGACACGATCGACGGCACCTTCATGAACTTCGCCTACGGCTGGGCCTTCTCCCAACCGGTCCGCAAGGTCTACTACAACCTCACCATCACCGGCCTGTCCGTCGCCGTGGCCCTCCTCATCGGCACCGTCGAACTCCTCGGCCTCCTCGCGGAGAAACTCCACCTGCACGGCGCCTTCTGGAACTGGATCACCGGCCTCGACCTGAACGTCCTCGGCTTCGTCATCGTCGGCCTGTTCGCCGCCACGTGGATCGTGGCCCTGGTGGTGTGGAAGGTGGGCCGCATCGAGGAGAGGTGGACGGCGGGCCTGGCCGCCCGGGACGCCTGATCGGAGGAACCGGCCCCCCTCACCCGATCGGCCCAGCGACAGAACGATTCGCCGGGTGAAAGGCCACGGCAATTGATCAACCGCTGGGGCGTACCGGCGATCCTGGAGCGGCAGTCCAACCCTCCACCGACCTGGGAGATTCCCTTGCGTGTTCGTCGTATGGTGACCAGCGCCCTCGGTTCCGCCGCCCTCGTCCTCGCCTCCATGGGCGCGGTGACCACCACCGCGACCCCCGCGGCGGCCGACCCCTGCGGGTTCTACGAGACCGGCTCTGACGCCTTCTACAACCACTGCACGTCCGACGGTTCACAGGTCGTCATCAAGGTGGAGGTCGCCTTGGCGCCCGACTACGAGCGCTGTGTCGGCCCCGGCAAGTCCTGGCTGGGTTCCGCGAGCAAGATCACCGGTGCCCACTACGTCGGCCGCACCTGCTGACGAGCGGTCTCCTTCTCGGCAGTGCTCCGTACCGCCCGGCCGGGCGGTACGGAGCACTCCGTGTTTTCCCCGCTCACTCACGAACGCGGCCTGAACTCCTTGTGCCACTTGACGAGTTGCTTCTCCGGATCCCCGGTGTACGACCACGGCGTACGCGTGGCACGCTGCCCCAGCATCCGCAGCAGCGACGCGGCGACATCCTGGAGCCCCGCGGAACAGGCCCCGTGGGCCAGGTAGTTGACGTCACGCAGCTCTCCCGGCTCCACCGCGCTCTCGGTCCGGCCCATGACCCAGCGCTGCCAGGTGCGCCGTACGTCGCTGGCCGCGCCGTCGTTGTTCCAGTGCTGGCCAAGGCCCATGGACGCCCGGCTGCCCTGCGCCGCGTCCAGGAAGTGCCGGTACTCCTCGACCCGCGCGTACTGCACCAGCACCGGCAGTGCGCAGCCGGGCGGCGCCACGCCCGCCGCGTCGCGGGCGAAGTCGTACATCAGGCCATGGGAGCCGTGCCAGCGGGCCGAGTAGTAGTGCAGCACCTGGAGGTGGCCCTCCACGCTGTACTGGTCCCGCCCGTGCAACTCGTCCCACCAGCGCCCCAGTTCCTGCCGGCGCACCCCCGACGGGTACAGCCGCGCCACGGAGATCAGCGAGATCCACGGCGTGGGATCGTCGGGATACGCCTCCGCGGCCCGCAGGCACGCCATGACCGCGCTGTCGACGCGGCGCCGGTCGATCGGCACGCCCCGGCCCGCGGCGATGGCCAGGTTGAACGCCCGGGCCGTCTCGGTCGCCGCATACAGCACCAGTGCGTCGGCGCCGTGCGGCTCGGCCGCGAGCCAGGTCTCGGCCGTGGAACTGCTCGTGCAGGCCTGGGCGAGCAGCCGGACGCGATGGCCGCGGGCGAGCCAGTGAGGGCCGGTGGCGCGCAGGAGTTCGCGCAGTCCCTGCCAGCGGCCGATGACGATGTCGTGCCGGGTCGAGCTGAGGGCCGCATCCCCGCAGTCGAGGTCGAAACGCGGAGCGAAGCGGTGTCGCGTCATCGGGGTCTCCCTCAGAAGTCGGTGGGCAGACCCTCGTGGACACGGGAGTGCGCGCCGACGCGGTCGTCGGGGACGTAGTCGGACTCGACGGTCCGGGTGGCGTCGAGCTTCGCGGGCCGGTAGTAGTCGCTGCCCTGCCGCCAGTACCAGAGCATCGGGATCAGGCCGACGGCCAGTCCGCCGATGCCGATCGCGACCGCCGCCGTGCTCAGTCCGCTCAGCGACTCGACGAACACCCAGAACATGAACAGGGCGCCCAGCAGCGGCCACAGCCCGCCGAAGACGAAGTTCGCCGCCGACTTCAGCAGCGTCTTGCGGTAGGCGACGACCACCGCGAGCCCGGCCAGCCCGTAGTACACGGCGATCTGCAGTCCGATCGCCGAGATGGCGTCGGAGAGGATCTCGCCGACCGTGCCCAGGATGTTGGAGGCGATGAGCATGACCAGCGCCACCGTGCCGACGACCAGGATGGCCACCCAGGGCGTGTTCCAGCGGGGGTGGACCCGGCCGAGCGCGGACGGCATCGTACGGTCGCGGCCCATCGCGAACAGCGAGCGCGTGACCTGGATCAGCGTGGTCTCCAGCGTGGCGATGGTGGACAGCATCACGGCGACGACGAGCAGCTTGCCGCCCCAGCCCGGCCAGACCTCCTCACCGAGCACGGCCAGCACGTTGGCGTTGTTCTCCTCGATCTGCCGCGAGGAGAGGATCACGTTCACCGCGATGGTGAACGCCTCGAACAGCAGGAAGACGATGCCGACGCCGACGAGGCCGGCGAGTCCCGTCGTACGACGGCTGTTGCGGGTCTCCTCGCTCAGGTTGCTGGTGACGTCCCAGCCCCAGTAGTAGAACGCGGCGATGAGCGCGCCGGACGCGAAGCCCGCCATGCCGTCGAAGTGGCCGAAGCCGAGCCACGACCAGTCGAAGGCACGGGCGCCGTCGGTGTGGAAGAGGGCGAGGACCGCGAACACGGCCAGAATGGCCAGCTCCACCCCGGACATGACGAGCTGTGCCCGGACGGTGAGCCGGGCCCCGCCCAGGACGACCAACAGCATGGCGACGAACCAGGCCGCGCCGACCACCGTGGACAGCGCGGTGTCGTCCGCGAGGTTCTCGTCGAAGAGGGCGAGCGTCATCGACCCGGCGGGCAGCGAACCCGCCACCATGAAGATGGTCGCCGAGATGACCAGCGCCCAGCCGCTGATGAACCCGAGAAAGGGATGGAGCGTACGTCCCACCCACGAGTAACTGGCGCCCGCGTTCACGTCGATCCGGCCGAGATAGCTGAACGCCAGCGCGATGCCGAGCATGGGGATCGCGCAGTACAGCAGGGCCGCGGGGCTCGCCAGGCCCACCGCGGAGACCAGGACCGCGGTGGTCGCGGCCAGCGAGTACGCCGGGGCGCTGCCCGCGACGGCCATCACCACCGTGTCGAACGTACCGAGGGCATCGGCCTGCAGCCCTCTGCCCCTGACATTGCTCATGGTTGCGCTGCTTTCCGTCGTGCACGACGCGAGGGCAGGCCCAGGCGGCGTAAAGGGGTGGGGGGTTGCCGCGCCCCGGACGACGGAGGGATGGCCTCGGGTCAGGGGCGGTGACGAGAAGAAGGGGTGGCGATACCGCGCAATCGCTGCGTAGACGGACGGTCACACCGTGTGTGCGTGTGATGATAGCGGCACTCGTTGAGCTTTCAAGATTGACCGGGAAGTAACCTCCCTGGGCCCTCGAAGGCCCCACTCCCACAGCTGTTTTGAGGTTGGAGATCCCGTACCGGGAAACGCGGTTCAGGACACCCGAGACAGACGAGTGCGACGCGCGAGGAGGCGACGATGGACACGGAGCGGTCGAACCCCGAATCGATGGCGGACGACGCGTACCAGCCCACCGGAACCAACGAGGAGCAGGCGGACGCGGCCCCGCTCGACCTGCAGGACGCCGTCGACGAGCGGACGTACGACGAGACCCTCGCCGAGGGCTACTCGCCGCCCGAGAAGCCGCTCGGCGTCACCAAGCACGGCACCACCGCCGCCGAACAGCACGACGGGGAGACCCTCGACCAGCGTCTGGCCCAGGAGGTCCCCGACGCACCCGGGACCGTCGGTGACGGCATCGGCGACGCCCCCGAGGGGGAGGGCGAACCGGTCGACCCCGAGGCGGGCACCGAGCGCGCCGGCCGCCTCGTCGCCCCCGACGAGGGCGCCCACACCGACACCACGAAGGAGGCCGTCGCCTCCGACGTGGGCATCGACGCGGGAGCCGCCGGCGCGGAGGAGGCCGCCGTCCATGTCGTCGAGGACGACACGATCCTTCCCGACGGACCGCAGGACGAACTCCCGGACGAACTTCCGGACGAACTTCCGGACGAACTTCCGTACGAACTTCCGTACGACGAGGAGAGCTGAGCGGGACGCTCAGTCCCCGATCCGGTCGATGAGACGGAGCTTGTTGGTGGCGTCCAGGGCGGCGACCTTGTAGGACTCCGCGAGGGTCGGGTAGTTGAACACGGCGTCGACCAGGTAGTCGACGGTGCCGCCGCAGCCCATCACGGACTGTCCGATGTGGATGAGCTCGGTGGCGCCGGTGCCGAAGCAGTGCACCCCGAGGAGGGTGCGGTCCTCGGGGGAGACCAGCAGCTTCAGCATGCCGTGCGAGTCGCCCATGATCTGACCGCGGGCCAGTTCCCGGTAGCGGGAGATGCCGACCTCGAACGGCACCCGGTCATCGGTGAGTTGGTCCTCGGTCCGGCCCACGAAACTGATCTCGGGGATGGTGTAGATGCCGATCGGCTGGAGGTTGTGCATCCGGGCGACGGGCTCCCCGCACGCGTGGTAGGCCGCGGCCCGGCCCTGCTCCATCGAGGTCGCCGCCAGCGCGGGGAAACCGATGACATCACCGACGGCATAGATGTGCGGCACCTCGGTGCGGTAGTGCTCGTCCACCGTGATCCGGCCCCGCGGGTCCGCCGACAGCCCCGCCTTGTCGAGGTCCAGCTCGTCGGTGAGGCCCTGCCGGCCCGCCGAGTACATCACCGCGTCGGCCGGGATCTTCTTGCCGCTCTCCAGGATGGTGAGCGTGCCCCTCGGGTGGTGCTCGACGGCGGCCACCGTCTCCCCGAAACGGAATGTCACCGCCAGGTCCCGCAGGTGGTACTTGAGCGACTCGATCACCTCGACGTCGCACATGTCGAGCATCCCGGCACGCTTCTCGACGACGGTGACCTTGCTGCCGAGCGCCGCGAACATGGACGCGTACTCCATGCCGATGACACCGGCACCGACGATGACCATGGAGCGCGGGACCCGCTCCACGGCCAGCACGTTGTCCGAGTCCATGATCGTCCGCCCGTCGAACTCGACGCTGTCCGGCCGCGCGGGACGGGTGCCGGTGGCGATCACGATGTGCTCGGCACTGACCAGCCTGTCGTGACCCGTGACCTCGCGCAGGGCGACGGTGTGGGCGTCGACGAAACGGGCGGTGCCGGCAAAGAGCGCGATGTGGTTGCGGGACAGCTGGCTGCGGATGACGTCCACCTCGCGGCTGACCACGTGCTGGGTGCGGGCGGTCAGGTCACCGACGGTGATGTCCTCCTTCAGCCGGTAGCTCTGGCCGTACAGATCGCGCTGGGTGAGACCGGTGAGGTACAGCACCGCCTCGCGCAGGGTCTTGGAGGGGATGGTGCCGGTGTGGATGGAGACCCCGCCGACCATGTCGGGGCGGTCGACGACGGCGGCCTGACGGCCCAGCTTGGCCGCGGCGATGGCGGCCTTCTGGCCGCCGGGACCTGATCCGATGACAAGCATGTCGAAGTCGGGCACGCTCCGGAGTGTGTCAGTCCCGGTGCCCGCTTCGTAAGGGCGAACGGTCAACTGCCCTGCCACGCGGGGGACCACGGAGGCGCGGGGGAACTCCTGGCAGAACGGCGGCAGTTGTGATCACCGCAGTGGTGATCACCGCGGGGCGGCCGACCGTACGACGACTCGCCCCCACGGGCGTCCGGTGCCTGCCGCGGCACTAGGGGGTGTTTCGAAAGTCCCGCACAGCACCCACGGCGCCCGGCACGCACTCTCGCCGCACCGGCCGAAAGCCCA